>QIBA01000100.1 GCA_003225175.1 Acidobacteriota bacterium | reverse complement strand
GCACTCCGGATAACAGTCCCCACAACGGGGCATTTGGAACGCCGATAAATTGCAGCCCAACGGCAACGCAGATGCCATAACATGTGTTGACCAGGAATTGCGTGGAAAGATAACGCGACACACGACGCCCAGCGTCTTCCATCGCGCGCGTGGTTGTGCTGATTCGGCCCTGCCCAATGAGTCGAATCAGTCTGCCGCGAAGATCGTCCCGCTTTAGTAGCATAAAAATGACCAGCAACAGTACCAACGCAGCGGTACCAAGCGGACTCAGAATCGCGCCGAGAGTCTCCTGCATTAATTGCGGAATTGCGTTTCGCCCTTCGATCACCTTCACTGGAATAGGACTCGGCACAGGCCGGGCCGTTCTGGTTGAAGAATTGCCGCGGTCTCGGTCCGTTTCCGAAGCGGTGCTCGGCGCAACAACTTCCTTTTGCAGAGCTTGGACGCTGGACGAAAATCGGGCCAGCGGGCCACTGGCAGGAAGTCTCAGTGACCGTATTTTAGCCACAATGTTGGTTTGGTAGTCAGGTAGCTTGTCAGCCAGATCGATAACCTGACGGCCGATGATCCAACTCGCCGCGGCGAAAATCGTGAACATCGCGATGACTGTGACTAACACAGCTGCGATTCGCCCGATCCAACGCTCGAGGCGCGTAACCAACCTGGAGAGTAAAAACGTGATCAGGGTGGCCAAAGCTATCGGCACCAACACCGAGCGGCCAAAATAGAGTGCAGCAACGACAAAAACGACAAGCAAGAGCGCCCATATTCCACTCAGCGCGGCAGAGGGCGTTATAGACGAAGGTCGGATTCGCATTCCTGAATCAACTGCCCCAGCTAGTTCGATCGTCGGGTAAATGCATTCGAAACTGTCGTATGTTAGTAAGTGCGCTCCTCCGCGGCAGGAATCGAATCAACGGCCGAGTGTGCGTGTGCTGATATTGAAATTTGAGCGGCGACATGCCACCCAAATTATTTTCAGACGACGGTAAACGATCGATCCAGTACATCGAGCAGAAAGTCGGCGTCTTGTTGGTGCAGGCACATCGGCGGAGAAAATCGAATTGTCTGACCGTACAAACCACCTTTGCCGAGTAATAATCCCATGTCCCTACAGGTTTCGAGCACATGCGCGCATTCAGTCATCGCTGGTTCTTTCGTTGCACGGTCTTTCACCAGCTCAATTCCCAAGAGCAAGCCTTTGCCGCGCACGTCACCTATAAGATTATGCTTTGCTTTCAAGCGCTCGAGTCCCGCAAAGATCTGTTTCCCGATTTTCAGGGCGTTTGCTTGCAACTTTTCGCGATCAATCACGTCGAGCACAGCCGCGCCTTGTGCGCATACGATGGGATTGCCACCGAATGTGTTGAAATGTATCCGCTGGGCCAGTGTGGCTGCGATCTTTGGCGTCGTTACAACTGCTCCGAGTGGAGCGCCGTTGCCAATTCCTTTGGCCATTGTCACGATGTCCGGCACCACATCCTGAGTTTCGAATCCCCAGTAGTGCGTGCCGGTGCGCCCGAATCCCGTCTGCACTTCATCGGCGATACACACGCCGCCAGCCGCCCGCACATGTTCGTAGACGTGCTTCAGGTAATTATCTGGAAAGACCACGCATCCGCCGACGCCCTGAATTGATTCAGCAATAAAGGCTGCGACCTGACCCGAAGTTGCATGGTCGATCAAACTTTTGACGTCCGCCGCGTAGTGATGGCCTGCGAGCGGATCGTCGCGTCCCCATGCTCCGCGATATGGATCGGGCGCGATCGCATGGTGCACGCCGAAGCTGTGTGCAACGTTGAACTTCCAAGTGCGGTGCGCCGTAAGTGCCATTCCTGCAGCGTTGCCGCCGTGATACGAATTTCGAAGCGCAATGACATCGTAGTTCCCGGTGTAAGCGCGCGCCATCAGCAACCCGAGATCGTTGGCTTCAGAGCCCGAATTGACAAAATAGCAGACCTTCAGATCGCCGGGCATCTTCGCCGCCAGCTTTTCCGCATACTCGGCGATGTTCGGGTGCAGATAAATCGTGGTCGCGTGTTGCAAAAGCTCGCTCTGCCGCCGCGCTGCCTCGACAACAGTCGGATGACAATGACCGACGCTTATCGTCACAATTCCGCCGAGAGCATCGAGATACCGGCGTCCATGTCCGTCGAACAGGTATTGAGCTTTGCCTTCCACGATCATCAGCGGTTGCTTGTAGTAGAGAAACAGTCCGGGATTCAGAAATTGACGACGTAAGCGCAGCACCTCTTCCGCGGATGGCCCATGATACGGCTGCGGCTGATAATCGAATGACGGTAGTTCAGGTGCTTGCATTATTTCGTGCTCCAAATGTTTCCTTCGCCTTCAGCAAACCAGCGGGTCGTTGTGACCTTTTGTTGAGTGAAAAATTGCACCCCTTCCTTGCCTTGCATATGCAGATCGCCAAAGAAGGAATCGCCCCAGCCGGAAAAAGGAAACCAGGCCATGGACGCGGGCACACCGATGTTGATGCCGATCATCCCAGCTTTCACTCGGTGCTTAAATTCGCGTGCCGATTTTCCAGAGCACGTAAAGATGGAAGCGCCATTGCCGTAGGGTGAACCATTAATGGTTTCGATTGCAGCTTCGAGATCATTAGCTCGCATCACGTTCAGCACTGGACCAAAAATTTCTTCACGCGCTACCGTCATATCATTCTGCACCTCATCGAGAACGGTAGCGCCAAGAAAAAACCCGCCGCTGTTCAACTGGAGAGCGCGACCATCGGCAAGAATTTTCGCACCTTGTTCCGCGCCAGTTCCGATGAGGTGCGCCACGCGATCGCGATGCTGTCGAGTAATGAGGGGTCCCATGTCGGGCTGCGGCTCGCGATCGGTGGGTCCGACGCGGATGCTTTTGGCGGCGTGAGCCAGTGAAGGCAGAGCATCTTTCGATGCGCTGCCGACGACGACCGCAGTTGAACTGGCCATGCAGCGTTCTCCCGCGCATCCAAACGCGCCTTCTATAACACTCCGCGTTGAGTGCTCTATCTCCGCGTCCGGCATCACGACCACAAAATTTTTTGCGCTGCCGTTTGCCTGGACGCGTTTGCCGTGACGCATGCCGGTTTCGAAGATGTAGCGCGCGACCGGCGTTGACCCCACAAACGAAACCGCTCTGACTTTCGGATGCCCGAGCAACGCCTCCACGCATTCGCGCCCGCCATGAACAATGTTGAAAACGCCGCGCGGAAGGGCGGCTTGTTCCAACAGTCGCGCAATCATCATCGCGGTCAGCGGCACCTTCTCGCTCGGCTTAAGCACAAAAGTATTCCCGCAAGCCAGCGCGACGGGGTACATCCAGAGCGGCACCATCGCAGGAAAATTAAACGGTGTGATCCCGACACAAACGCCAAGGGGTTGGCGAATGGTTTCGCAGTCAATTCCGCGCGCGACGTTCTCGATTGTCTCGCCACCGAGCAAAGAGGGCACGCCACAGGCAAACTCCACCATCTCGATTCCTCTCCGAACATCACCGCGCGATTCGATCAAGGTCTTGCCGTGTTCGCGCGTGTTGCAGCGTGCGATCTCTTCGAACTTCTCCTCGAGCAGCATTTTGAAACGGAACAGCACGCGAGTTCGCTCCACCGGTGGCATTTCCCACCAAGCCGGAAACGCCGCATCGGCAGCCTCCACTGCTTCGTTCACATGCGCCGCCGTGCACATTGGAGTAAGCGCGATCACTTCGCCGGTTGAAGGGTTATATACTGGCGAAGTATCGACATTGCGCAGTTCTTGCCATTCGCCGTTGACGAAAACCGGGCAAAGCTGTGGCGTATTCACAACGGGTAATTAATAATCAACCAGTTGCAAAACACGAGGCGAAACTGGAAAGTCGCCTCATCACTGGTG
>QIBA01000099.1 GCA_003225175.1 Acidobacteriota bacterium | reverse complement strand
ATCAGCAGCTGACTGCAACGGCGCGGACATCGTTAAAGAGTGTTCATATCATCGACAAACAGAACGCGCCGCAGTCGGAACTGCGGGTTGGTCACGTAGGACTGCCGCGAAAGAATCCAGATTTCTTTCCGACGTTGGTGATGAACGCAGTCCTGGGCGGGCTCTTCGGGTCCCGGATCAACCTCAATCTTCGCGAAGCGCGAGGGTACACATACGGCGCTTCTTCCTACTATGACTGGCGTCGCGGTCCGGGCCCCTTCGTGGTCTCGACGGCAGTGCAGAGCGAAGTCACTGCGCCCGCTCTACGGGAAATATTTCTCGAACTGGAGCGAATGCGACGCGACCTGATATCGGAAGATGAGCTGTCACTGGCGAGAGATTATCTCGACGGAGTCTTTCCGATCAGATACGAGACTACGGCGGCAATCGCGTCTGCACTGGCTAGTCTGGTGATCTACGGACTTCCCGCGGACTACTACGACACTTACCGGAATCGGGTTCGAAGCGTGTCGGTGGAAGATGTTCTCCAAGCCGCGCGTGCCCACCTCCATCCGAGTGAACTGCAGACTGTCGTCGTCGGCGACGCGAAAGTGATTCGTGACTCGCTAGCGAAGCTGCAGATAGGGGACGTGAAGGTGCACGAGGCCTAGGAAGTTCGTGGACGAGAAAGTCTCTCCAGGCCGTGTGAAGTCCATGCGGGTGTACACCGGTAAAATCATCACGCTCGACATGGATACCGTGCGATTTCCTGATGGATCGACGGGTGAGCTGGAGATGATCAGGCATCCCGGTGCGAGTGCGGTCGTTCCATTCCTGAGCGATCCGCGCGGGGATGATCCCCAGGTTCTACTAATTCGACAGTACCGGTATGCCGCTGACGGCTACCTCTATGAGATACCGGCCGGCAGGCTCGACCCGGGTGAAAATCCACACGACTGCGCCGTTCGGGAGCTCAAGGAGGAAACCGGTTGTACCGCTGAGCAGTTGGATTATCTGCTCACTATCTACACGACGCCTGGATTCACGGACGAAAAAATTCACCTCTATATGGCAACCGGATTAGCCAGCGGAGAGACTAAACATGAGGCGGACGAATTTTTGGATCTCCAGCCAATGCTGCTGTCGAGAGCGTTGGAGATGGTGCACGGCGGCGAGATCCGGGATAGCAAGACTGCAGTCGGTCTCCTGTTCGCCGCGGGGTTTCGGGCAGGTCATTAACCCTTTGAGCCAATTTGGCGTCTAATCAATGAAAGACGCTGACATGTCATGTAAATAGGACGGATTGGCAGAATCTGGACAAGCTCAGGCTTGCGCTAACCAAGCTAAGTCTTTTACAGGTAAGGGGTTAGCGTTCTGGTACGCCGGGCATACCCCGTGCACTACACCGTTCTAGGAAAAGTTCCATCGGCAGTGATGTGCACGGCTGAGAGGCTGTGAGAGTCTCTTATATAAGGAGAGAGGAATGGCTGACATCGTCCGTAAGCAAATAGTAGCGGTTGAGGGGTTGACCGTCAGGGAGCGCCTGCAGGCGATGGATGACTCAGCCGTCGTCACAGCATTCCTTGGTGGAGAGGAGCGCGCCTTCTCGGAGCTCGTAACGCGATACCAGACCAGGCTACTCAACTTCGTCTACCGCACCATTGGGGATCGGGAAAAGGCAGAGGATCTGGTGCAGGAAGTTTTCATCAGGGTCTATCGCCACCTGCATCGGTTCGATCGCTCGAAGAAATTCTCGACCTGGGTCTACACGATCGCCTCGAATCTGGCGAAGAACGAGCTGAGAAACCGCTCACGCAACCCGCTGGTTCTCTTTCAGACGGTTCAAAAGAACTTCCAGGATGAGGATCGTCCGCTTCAGTTCGAAGACACGACTTCCCGTCCGGATGATATGTACCGGAAGCGTCACCTGAGAGAGATCGTTGAGGAGAGTGTGGCAAAGCTCCCCGAGCACCACAGGAACGTGTTCATTCTGCGCGAGCTCGAAGGCAAGTCCTACGAGGAAATCGCGGAGATCACGGAGTGCAACCTGGGCACGGTAAAATCGAGACTTAACCGGGCCCGAAACTCGTTCGCGGAAATCATCGCTCCATACGTAGATTAGGTTCGTCGGTTCGGGAACCGGCACCCCAGTGGCGGGTACCTGTTTCCGAACCCTCAACCTATCTCCATGGACTGTCACGAGTTTTGTGATAAGCATCTTGCCTTTGTAGACGATACGCTGGCTGGTATCGAGCTGGTCCGCATGCAGCGACACATTGCTGAATGTGATAGCTGCGCGAAGCATGATGCGAAAATCCGTCGGGCGCTGCTCCTTTTCAGGAATCTCCCCTCGATCGAGCTATCAGCCGACTTCTCCCAAAGGCTCGAAGTACGCCTCAGAGAGTGTCACACCGAGCAGCTCGCCAGCACGCAGCGAAACCTGAGGTTCGGGGCCTTCGCGGCCACTCTCGCGAGTCTGGTTATGGTCGGCTACATAGCGACGACGCTATATGATCACGCGAATGGCCCGCGCGATGTGCTAATGCCGCCCGTAGTGGCGACCGTTCCCGAATCGGAGTTCACTCCGATAACGACGTCGGCACCGGCCATCGTCGCATCGGTTTCAGCCGGGCTGACCATCTGGCCAGCAGCGTTGTTTGCTGAGCAGGTGCCGGTGACGTTTGCCCACTCCAAGCTCGAGCTCGCGAACTACACGCGATAGACTCTCGGACGAACATCGGCTCCCGAGAGCCGACCTATATTTCTGAGGATGTCGGCATCCTCCCTCAAGACACTTCGTGATGCAATAAAGCGCCGCTCTTTCGACGGCGCTTACTACATCACCGGCGAGGACGAGTACCAGAAAGACGAAGCTGTCCGCCAGCTTGTCGAAGCTGCCATCGACCCGACCGCGAGGGACTTCAATCTGGACATCAGGCGGGGAGGGGAGCTCGACGGCGAATCACTGGGGGTTCTGCTTTCGACACCTCCGATGATGGCAGAAAGAAGGGGAGTTGTCATTCGCGACGTAGGTGCGCTCCGCAAGGATGCACGGAAGGTCCTCGACGACTACCTGAAAAAACAGGCCTCCGATCTGTTACTGGTCATGGCATCCGGCAGCGGCGCAAAGACCGATGACGGACTGTCTTCAGCAAGCACCTCCCTCGAATTCGATCCGCTATCAGGCGACAGAATTCCAAAGTGGATCGCGCATCACGCGGATAGCGCGCTCGGTGTGAGGATCACCGAAGCGGCTACGGAGCTACTGCAGGCAGCTGTCGGAAACGATTTGCATCAATTGTCTGGTGAGCTCGACAAGCTGGCGAGCTTCGTCGAAGGACGGGGTCAGGAGATCGGTGAGGAGGCAGTGGCAGCGGTGGTCGGAGTAAGGCGCGGAGAGACGCTGTCTGATCTTCTGGATGCTGTCGCCGACCGTAATGCAGCCCGCGCGCTGGACCTAATTCCGCACGTCCTGGCGCAGCCGAAAACAACGGGCGTTTCAGTCGTCATGGCATTGTCGACGCAGATGCTCGCGGTCTCGTGGGGGCGCGCCAAACTTGACGAGGGTCTTCCAAGGGCGCGGCTGTCCCAGGAGTACTTCAATCTGCTGAGGGAGACCGGAGCCTTTACCGGCAGACCGTGGGGATCGGCCACTGCGGTCTGGTCACGCGCCGCAGAGCGCTGGACCCGCGAGTCTCTCGATCGGGCGCTTGATTCCCTGCTCGAGGCTGACGTCGCTCTCAAGGAGAGCAGAGTCTCGTCTGAAGAACAACTGCTGGCTTCGGTCTTACTGAGCCTCTGTGCAGGGGAAGTGAGCGCAGCGGCATGAGTGAATAGGAGAGTAGTGAGATGTTCAGATGGATGGTTTCAGTCGGCGTGTTGTTGTGTTCGGCAGCGTCGACGAGTATTTCGCAGGTTTCAGCCAAGCCGCCCGATCCCGTTTTTGCCAGAGCGCAGGCTCTGGTCAGTGACGGCAATGGCGCAGCGGGAAGGGCGCTGATCGACTCCGTAATTAGAGCTACGCCGCCAATAGCTCCGCTCTATCCACAGGCGCTGTTCTGGCGTGCTTCGCTCGCTGCCAGCGCAGCCGACGCCGAGAGTGATTACAAGCACATAGTCGTTGATTATCCGCTGGCCCCGCAGGCGGCGGATGCCTTGCTGCGCTTGGCCCAACTCGAGCTAGCCCGTGGAGATCGCGATGGGGCGCTGGCTCACCTGCAGCGAATCCCTCGCGACTATCCCCGCAGTAAATCGCTGGCGAGAGCGAGCTATTGGATGGCGCGGGTGCTGTTTGAAAAGAATGGAGCGTAGCGGCAGTTGCGCCGGGAAGTACTTCAGTGCCACCGACGACCTTGCCCGCACCAGTCAATGAATCGACCGCCGTGCAGCCCACAAAGCCAGCTGCGGCGAGGCCGGTGAAACAGCCTCCAGAGTCGACCCAGCAAGCGACCCGGCCCAAGCCGCCAACGGAAGCCAACGACGTGAAACCCAGTATCGTGGATCCGTCCAAGGCGCCCAAGGCAGCACCGGTGGAGAAGCCACGCACTCCAGATACGTCGAAAGTCGTCAGGGCAGCCCCTGAAAAAGCGCCATCTAAAACTGCGGCTGAAAAACCGCTGAGGAACCCGCCCGCTACTCCTTCAACTGGCGTGGCGATGAACGGGTATTCGGTGCAAGTTGCCGCCTACAATCACAAGCCAGAAGCCGATAAACTCGTCTCGACACTTAAGGCACGTGGATATGAAGCGAGGGTCGATGGATCGGTCGCGCCATTCCGGGTGAGAATTGGTCGCTATCCAACTGAAGTTGACGCCGAGGAAGCGCTGAAGCGAATCAAGGCCAAGCACATGGACGGTTTCGTCGTAAGGGCACCCGCACGTTGAATCGCGCCGCATCGACTCCGTTGATGCAGCAGTATCGGGAGATCAAGTCGCGTCATCAGGACGCGATCTTGTTCTTTCGGATGGGCGACTTCTACGAAATGTTCTACGAAGACGCGGAAGTAGCGTCGCGAACACTCGGCCTGACCCTGACATCCAGAAATAATGGCGGCGCCAGCGAGGTTCCACTGGCAGGCGTGCCGGTGAAGGCAGCGGGAGAGTACCTGCGGCGC
>QIBA01000098.1 GCA_003225175.1 Acidobacteriota bacterium | reverse complement strand
CGTGCAATAGCGCATTCAAGAAGAAAATCGCCGCTTGGAAGCGAAAAAGAAAGCAAAATATAAAAGCAGGCCTAACATTCTGAAAGACACTTGTCGGGTGCCGCACACTCTGCGCCGGTTCTCGCGAGGTGCGCTATCCACACTCTCATTGAGCCCTGGCCGGCAGCCACGCTAATGAACGTCGGAGCCGCTGAGTTTCTGGAGGAAGCGATCGCGGAGGTTGCGATACTCATCGATGGTTTTGAATTTGCGTGCGGCCGGCTCATCGTTTCAGGAGGTACGCGGTCAGGACTTGGGCGCCTGAGTCATCAAACCAGAGATAGATACTGAGCACGCCACCTTCCAGCTTGGTTCGATTGATTGCATAGCTTTCAAAACGGCCCACTTTGGATTTCGTGGGTTTCTCCGACTCCATATTGAAAACCTGGGGACAGACGGGACGTTCACCTCACCGCGCGATTTAATCGAAACTGAGAAGTGTTTGATTCCCATCCTTCATTGGCTTTGGCGGGCGGCCACCCTTCTGCGGAGACAAACGACGACGCATAGCTTTTTCCAGGCTCTCGATGAACTTCGGCGTTCCGAGTGGGCGACCGGTGTGGGTGCTCTGCCGGATCGCGTCGGCCTCCTCTTCGGTTCCTTCTGCACCCAGATACTCGCGCCACGTGGCGGCATCCCAGTACTTCTGCCAGGAGTCCATCTGCAAAGCCGCATCCGCTGAGCCAGTTCCACAATGGGCCGCTGCACTCGACCAACGATACGTGTCGGCCTCGGGGACCAGGCCGGCACGCACCGGGTTCAGCTCGGTGTATCGCAGCGCCGCCCAGAGGTGCGATAGATCCAGTGGACAGGAATAGTATCGGCCTTGCCAGACGTGGCCTGAAGAGGTGTGACTGACATTCCAGTAGATCGCATAGCGGCCGTGCGTGTCCTTGAGGGCGAGCGCGAGCGAATCTGTGGATCGCGGAGTAACGACCAGATGCACGTGGTTTGACATGAGGCAGTATCCGAGCAACGAAAGCTTATATAGTTGGCAAGAATGCCGCAGCAGGTCGAGGTAAACGAGGCGGTCGGAATCGGAGTCAAGAATGTACCGACGAGCATTGCCGCGTTGAGTTACATGATGCGGAACGTCCAGGGCGATAACGCGAGCCAAACGAGCCATGGGCGACACAAGATATCAAAAAACTGGAAAACGTCCCGTCTGTCCCCAGGTTTCCCAGGTTCCCTTATGCTGTCTGGTAATCTGGGAACTCTCGTGACTCAGTTTGAGATTGTGGTGGAAATTGAGCTTATCGCCACCTGTCTCCCGGATTGCTTGCGTCCTCCGCAAGGTCGCCGTCTTTCTGCTGATGCTTCCCCTCTTGATGACTGGCTCTGGTCATGCCGAGACCCTTGAGCAGTTACTCATGACTGAAAAAATACCGCTGCGTTCGTTCCGTGTTGACGAATTGAAACAATCGGTAAACGGAGCAACGCAGAGCGATCAATCGAAAATCGTGGTCGCCTATCGCACGCTTAACCCGGACAACATTTTTGTTGGGCCTCCACAGGTAATCCGTTACGAGAAGGTCAGTGGCCAAATCGAACAGCGCAGGTTGCCCATCGGAGAGACAGATGGGTGTGCCGGAGCTCCGGATGAAGTGGCGTTTGTCGATGAATTTATCCTGGTGTCGATCTCGATCTCACCGTCTGCGGAATGTACTTTCGTCTTGAATCAAAGGTTGGTCCTCCACCAGATTCTTTATGGATTCCGCGCGGCACGCATCGCTCCAGGACGCATTGTGCTGATAGAGGACATGATCCATTTTGCTCCTGTTCACCCTGAACGATTGCAAGTTGTAGATCTCCGCAGCGGCAAGACTGCAGAACTGTATCCCTCGCTCGGAGATGCGCTACGCCAGCAACTCACACATGAAAATGCGCAAAAAATGCCACCTCAGGCGACCTGTCGCGAGATGAATGACCCATGCTCCCCTGGGCAATTCGATGAGGACATACGTTCGTTGGCTTCCGATGGAAACGGCAAGCTCGCCCTCATTGTCGTGCAATCGGTTTCCCATGCGTTGGAAAAGGAGCAGCCTCCAGAAACAATGGCGTCACAAACGGCGTTATATCTCTATCAGTACGTCTCAAGTGGCTGGCAGTATTGCGAGGAGGAGATCGACGATTCCGAAATCGAGCGCCTCGACCAGGAACTCAAAGCGAATTTCGAGAAAGTGGCGACACGCTGCACGCCGCATCTTCGCGTTATTCCCGATATGACTACGGCACATTACAACCCCTTTCTGACGCGCTGAGTATTCACCTGACTTGGCTGGTTCAAGAGTGAAGGATGGGCATACCTACATTCCTGAAAAAGTCGATGAATTGTTGGGTCGGGGCGAGAGGATTGGAACCTCGACTCCTAGTCCCTAAACAAAGGAAAAAGGCCGCAGATCACGTCTGCACCTGCCCGGGTGCCCCAGCCTTCCCGTTTTGGTATTTGCATCAGACTCCCATGTAAAGGGTGGCCCATCCTCGCGCTGTTCGCGAGGGTCGGGTTCGAGAATGTGCGGAACTCCGTTTTTTCATTTTATCCTTAGCGAGAACGGACGCACTAATCACAGCCGAATTAGATTCCCGAAACAGAATAGGCTAATGGAAGAATCGAAAGCGAGAAGGAACAGCAGGGCTGATTACGCTCATAGTATGGCGAACAGCACGCGAGAGTGGGCCACCGATCTTTTTCCGAAGTTCCAAACTGAGACAAACAACTAGGCTGGGCCACGCATTATAAAAGGGCGCCCTTAGGGAGTAGTCTGCAGTGATCTTCACACACTGAGCTACTCACGAAAGGAGCACCCCTCATGAATGACAGCAAGTTTATTGGTCTGGACGTACACAAGACAAGCATTTCCGCTGCGGTTCTGGATCATGACGGAAAGTTAGTGATGCAATCGATCTTCGCTACCCACGCGGCTGCGATTCTGAGTTTCATTCATGGAGTGCGCGGCAGTCTGCGCGTCACTTTTGAAGAAGGTACACACTCCAGCTGGCTTTACGATTTGCTTCGGCCCCAAGTCAGTGAAGTACTGGTGTGCAATCCGCGCAAGAACGCGCTGTTGAAGAGCGGCAACAAGAGCGATCAGATCGACGCCCGGAAACTGGCCGAGCTGCTGCGCGCGGGATTGGTATCGCCGGTGTATCACGGGCAGACGAGCACGGTCACGGTCAAGGAGCTGGGGCGCACCTATACGGCGCTGACCGAAGACACTACTCGAGTGATGAGCCGGCTGAAAGCGCTGTACCGCAGCCAGGCGATTGCCACCGAGGGCAAGAAGCTATATACCAAACGGCGGCGCCAGCAGTGGCTGAACGAACTGACGCAAGCCGGTCGCCGTTACCGCGCAGAACGGATGTTTCAACAACTCGACGCCTTGCAGGGATTCCGCCGCCAGGCCCGGCACGATCTGTTTGTGGAGTGCCGCAAACATGCCGCCACGGCGATACTGACCAGTATTCCCTTTCTGGGACCAATTCGCGCTGCCTTGCTGATCGCTCGCGTGCAAACTCCGTTTCGCTTCCGCGGCAAGCGCCAGTTCTGGGCTTATTGCGGACTGGCGCTGGAAACACGCAGCAGT
>QIBA01000097.1 GCA_003225175.1 Acidobacteriota bacterium | reverse complement strand
GACGCTGAAGGGCGCGGCGGGCGAGCTTATCGAGCTCGTCGAGGCGGGCGAACTGTGAGCCGCCCCCTCGAACAGCAGGCGGCGCTCGACTTCGTGCTGGCTCTGAGGCAGCGATGGGCCCAGCGGCTCTACCCGCACTTGCGTAGTCAGCTCGATGACTCTCACAGGACTGGAGCGGACACTCCCGAGAAGCTCGCCGCCGCAGTCCACGCCTTGCCGTCGTATCGCTGGTTCGCGTGGCTCGAGCGCGGATCGCAGAAGATGCTGTGGCGAGCCGTGAGTGCTGCGGTCGCGTGCGAGGACGCCGGCGAGGGCACCCGAGCGCCGCCGTGCGCGACGCTGGAGCTCGACCCATCCCTGCAGCTGCCGGACTGGTACACCGAGTGGGACATCCATCTGCAGCCGGGCGGTGTCTGGTCGAGCGACACCGCGGCACGGGTGTACGAGCTCGGCGCCAAGCTGGTGATGCTGGGCGAGAACGACGACTACCTGTTCCACCGCCTGTTTGCGAGCACGGCCCTGCCGTCGCACCGGTACCGCTGTATCGTCGATCTGGGCTGCGGATTCGGTAAGTCGACCTGGGTACTCAAGAAGACCTTCCCTGAAGCGGAGGTGGTCGGCGTCGACCTGGCGGCGAGTTGCCTGCGCTTGGCCGCGCAGCGCGCCGACGAGCAGCGCTTGCAGATTCACTTCAAGCAGGCGGACGCGGCCGCGACGGGTCTCGGCACGGGCTCGGCCGACCTCGTGACCTCCACCATGCTGGTGCACGAACTGCCGCTGTCGGTGCTTCCGCAGCTCTTCACCGAATGCGCACGCCTGCTCGCCCCGGGAGGCGTGCTGCGCTTCCTGGACTTCCAGTTCACCGGTGACGCCTTTCGCGATCTGGCGATGCTCGAGCACGGCCAGCGGAACAACGAGCCGTACCTGCCACCGATGATGGCGGCGGACCTCACGGCCATGGCGAGCGACGCGGGACTGGATGGCGCGCGCTGGTCTGCGTTCGACGAGCGCGCTGCCGGACGGCTCGGAGAGCTGCGCTGGCCGGTGCGCGCTGAATGGCATTTCCCCTGGGCGGTATTGGAAGCGGAGAAACCCGCATGAGCTCTTCAGCCGATGTCAGCCTCGATAACGAGAGCCTCGCCGGGCTCGTCATGGAACTCAGTTCACAGCTTCACGTCGAGCGCGCGCGACGTGTGGCGCTGGAGGAAGCGCTGGTGGCTGCCGGCGTACTGACCCACGAGGCCATCGAGGCGGCGGGCAATAATCCTGCGGTGCGCCAACGCATACAGGCCCTCGTTCAGGACTCAATCGACAAGCTGCTGCTGGTGCTCACCGAAGACCGCGATCCACGGGTGCCCCTGCGAAAGCAGCCGCTCACACCCCCGTTCAAACCGTCGTAAGGCCCCAACGTGCGACCCTGGATTGAATTCGTGCAGTCGCAGCGCCTGCCCTGGCAGACGGACCGCGACATGGGGCGCCTGCGCCCCGGGAGCGACGTGAAGGTATTGAGCGTCGAGGATGAGACCGGCGCTACAAGCCTGCTGGTGCGCTACCCTCCCGGATTCTCCGCGCCCGACGCAGCGCTCAACGCCGATGAGGAATTCATCGTGCTGAGCGGCTCGCTGCGCGTCGGTGACCGCTCCTTCAGTCATCTTGCCTACGCCCACTGGCCGGCCGGCCATGCGCACGAGCGGCTGCTGAGCGAAATGGGCGCCGTCGTCCTCACGTTCTTCTCGGCCCGTCCCGAGCACGCGTCCGGAGCGAAGTACGATCCGGCGCGCCTGGTGGAGCACCTCGATGCTTACACCGTGCCGTATACGGGAAACTTTCACCCGCAGTTCCCGCCCGGCGCGGGCCGCAAGATCCTCTATCAGGACCCCGTCACCCGGGACACCGCGTGGCTGCTCGGCACGCTGCCCCTGCGCTGGGGCGAGAGGGCCGAAGTGCATCCGACCGTCGAAGAGATGTATCTCGTCAGTGGCGAGACCCATGGCAACCGCGGAGTCATGCGTCCCGGTGCGTATTTCTGGCGACCCGCCGATATCCCGCACGGACCCTACGGCACTCTGACCGGCAACCTGTATTTCTTCCGAACTAAGGGCGGCGCGCTCTCGACCAACTACGTGAGCCCCGAGCAGTCGTTCCGCTGGTGGCCGAAGTACGACCCCGTCATTCCCACGCATCTCGCAGCCTACGCAGGCGAGGTCGCCCCGGGCCCTCTTTGTTGGTAGGTCCTCCTCATCGCACCTACTGGGAGACCAGAACCTATGCGTATGACTTTCAAGGTACTTTCGACCGTGGCCCTGACGGCCGCATCGAACGTATGGGCACAGGAGCCCGCCCCGAGCTCATCGACAGCGACCGAGCCGGCCGTGCTCGGAGAGATCGTCGTCACAGCGCAGCGACGCGAGCAGCGGTTGCAGGATGTTCCGATCGCCGTGACGGTGCTCGGCACCGCCGACCTAGAGCGCAAGCAGATTCGCGATACCATCGATCTGATCGAGCAGGTACCGAACCTCATCGGCAACAACAACGTCGGCCTCGGAACTTCCAATACTTATTACATCCGCGGCGTCGGCAACACTGAATCCATCGCTACACAGGACGTTCCAGTCGGGACCTATGTCGATGACGTCTATATCTCGCGCCAGAACGCCAACAACTTCGGCCTGTTGGATGTGGAGCGTATCGAAGTGCTGCGCGGTCCGCAGGGCACCCTGTTCGGCCGCAATACGACTGGCGGAGCGATCAACGTAGTGATGAAGAAACCTGCCAACAAGTTCCAGGGCTACTTTGAGGGAGGCACCGGCAGCTATGATGCTCTGGACTTTCGGGGCTCGGTGGACCTGCCCCTTTCTGACAAGGTCCTGACTAAGTTCTCCGGCTTTCGCCATCGCGATGACGGCTATGCCCGCCAAATCTCCACCGGCGACATGATGAACGGCGAGAACACGTGGGGCAGCCGCGCGGCCGTGCGCCTGCTGCCCAGCGATGATCTCATAGTCGACCTCACGGCCGACCTCATAGATGACACCAATGCGAATCTCTTGAACGTCGTCGACCCCACGACGGGCGACCGCATCGTTGTGACCGGCATCGTAAAAAACTCGCTGGCCCAGTACTTCACGGGCGCCAAACGCTTCAATGACCCGGGAGCGGAAGCACGAACATGGTCTTCTACTGCGAATCTCCAGTGGATGCTCGGCGATCTGACGCTCAACTCCATATCCGGCTACCGCGACACCCACCAGCTCTACTACATCGACTCGATCAGCGGTGCTCCGAACCCGATACCGACCGGCGTGTCGCCGATCCTGAATGACTCGAGGCATGAGCAGTGGTCGCAGGAACTCAAAGCCACGGGCAAGGCGCTGAGCGCCGCGCTCAACTACGTATTCGGTCTCTACTACCTGCACGAGCGCAATACGACGGACCTCGGTACTGGCGTAGGCACCGCCACTAGCTTCACGGTCACGGGCGACCGCACGATTCTCAACACCCTCGATACATACGCCGCATACGGTCAAGTGGACTACAAGTTCGCCGATCGCTACACGGCAACTCTCGGCCTGCGCTACACGAAAGAAAGCAAGGACCTCGACGTTTACAAGAACGCGGGGGCCCTGGGAGCGAACTTGAGCAGCGCAGCCATTGCCGCTGCCGGAATTCCGCTCAACCGGGATGCCAGCTTTGTGACGCCCCGTTTCGCGCTGGCGTATGAGTATTCGCCGGACGTAATGTTCTACGCCTCGGCCACGCGCGGCGCAAAGTCCGGCGGCTGGAATGGCCGGGCGCTTGCCAACAACCTGTTCCTCGCGTTCAAACCGGAGATGGTCTGGTCGGAAGAGATCGGCATGCGCACGGAACTCTTGGATAGAACCCTTCGACTGAACGTTACAGGCTTCTACGCCTACACGCACGATGTGCAGATCTCCGCTGCGTACACCAACAACGGCGTACGGATCTTCACGACCACCAATCCGGCAGATCTGCAAAATTATGGCGGAGAAATCGAAGCGACCTGGATGCCCACCCACAGGCTAACGATCGAGACGATGCTGGGCCTGCAGCACGCGCGTTATACAAACATCTCACCCGACGTGCAGGCGCAGATTGCGGCCTGCCAGGCTGCACTCGCCACCGGCAACCACGCTAGCATCGCTGCTAACTGCAATCGCGGCTTTGTCGACTTCGCGGGCCGCATCGCGACGCCTGTGCGCGCGCCGGACGTGTCCGTGGTCGCTTCCGCGACTTATGCTTTCGACACACCTATCCTGATCATCAAGCCGAACATCGACCTGAATTACAACGACGGCTACGCCATCGGCAACGCGGGCAACCCCGATAGCACGGATGGTGCGTGGACCAATAGCCAGGTGCTGTGGAGCGCGAGCGTCGGGTTCGAGCCTACGGCGGTGCCAAACCTCTCGTTGCAGGTCGGTTGCAAGAATTGCGCGGATCGCACGTATTCCGTTTCATTCCTGTCGGCAACCTCGATCTATCTGAACCCGCCGCGCACCTGGAACGCGTACATCCGCTACCAATTCTAGCGACGCCAGTGCCCGCCCCGCTTGTAGAAAAGATCATCGCTCGCGACGCAGAATCACGTCCTCTAGTCTGTCCAAGTGCGGCGCAGTCACGGTTCCCTGACCCTCGCAAGCTTCTCCTGCAGTGCAGCCGGAATGAAGCGCATATAGGCTCTCTCGATCATGGCAATTGACTTGCCGGTCTGCTGTGCGAACGTCAAGGGATCGACGTCATCCACTTGGAGCAACTCGTTAATTCGCGCATGGCGCCTATATTTTCTATGTCTTGTCTCCAACTACAGTCCAGTTGGGGAAGCAGCTCCGTCGCGTTTCCTCGGAAATTTGGCTTCGCACGGCGTGAGGCAGGCCGTCGATTAGGCGACATAGTTTTTCGGACATCACAGGTTCTTCAGGGAAGGCGAGTAGCCGGTCATCTGGACGGTAGCGGCTTGGCCTGCCTTGATGGGCGGTCACTTTGGCGAGCGCCTTTTCCTTCATGGCGAGCGTAGCATCGAGCTGGACACACCCGAGATCAAACGAACGGTGTTCGTGCTGCCGGAGTGGTTGACGAAGAACAAGGAAGCACGGGTGGTGGTGTTGAACGACGTTGCACAACGCATCATCGACGGCGTTCGAGACCAGCACCCGGCCTATGTCTTCACCTGGATGGATCGCAAGGGTCGCCGCCCTCGTTTTACTCGTCTGAACAACTCAGGCTGGAAAGCCGCCCGACGTCGGGCGGCAGCCCGGTACCCAGAGGAGCTAGGGCGGGCTGCGCCCGAGGAATTCAGGCACGTTCGGGTGCACGATGCTCCGGAGATCGGCATCTCGTTGCGGCGGTGAATCGGATAGCAGACTCACGCGGAATTCACGCGAGAACCGTTCTAGGGTTGGTAGCGTGATGCGCAAGTCTTTGAAAAGTGTTGGTGGAAAGGGAGGGACTCGAACCCTCGACCCCGGCATTATGAGCGCCGTCTGTCGAGGCCAAGTATCTGATTTGTAAAACTCTTGGGCAGACGGCCGTTGCAGCTAAGCGCCTGAAAGTGCATCGACGTGCAGGAGAGATTCCCGCAAATTTCCCGCGCGCGAGACTGTATTGTTCGAGCAAACCAGCAGACCTTGCGCCTCTCTATGTCCGCCGCTGAAGCGCTGGTTCAGCGTTCATCCTCCTCAAACAACACGCCAGTAGATCCCGTGCTGGTGCCGAGGAGAATCAAACTAGTGAGCGCCGGTCTCGAAGTGTCGGCTAGCTCGCTCACGTCGTCACCCCGTAGGCCAGCGCCATGGCGCCGTTCATATGCCAGAGGATATCGAGCTTGAGCTGCAGCACCTCTAGCGCGTGCTCCTGCGCCGCGCGTGTCGTGAAACGCTCTAGCGTCATGGTGAGCGCAAACTCGACGTCGGGCTGGCCCGTGTCTGGAAGTACTCAAGCCCCGCCGGATCGATCCACGGGTAGTACTGCAGCCACCCGCACCGCTGTCGTTGGAGGGTACGTCGACGCTTGGTCGAACGATGTCAGACTCGGGCGATCGCGCACGTCGCCGCCGACATGGGCGTCTCTCGCGCATGCGCGTCCAAATGGGTTAATCGATACCGCCAATACGGCGATATTGGGCTGCTCGACAGATTTTCGGCGCCACACCGGCAGCCGACCATGACCGCCGATGCGATCATAACGTGAATCGCGG
>QIBA01000096.1 GCA_003225175.1 Acidobacteriota bacterium | reverse complement strand
GCTTACTGCGGCAGGATCTCTCGCCCTTAAGGTTTGCGGGATGCGCAATCAGCGCGTCCACGGCCTATTTTCTGATCAGCAACTTCGGTGTCTGGATTGGGTGGGGAATGTACCCGCATACACGGGAGGGATTTGTTGCCTGTTATCTCGCGGCGTTGCCCTATTACTGCACTTCCTCGTTGAGCACGTTGGTCGGAGGGGCAGTCCTATTTTGGGGCTATGAATTCCTTCGCAGGAGACATCATGACAAACATCTTGAGCCCGCAACTGCTCACGCCAACTGATCGGCAAAATCGCGTCGAACAGCTTCGCAGCCTGGTTGTCGATCGAGTTCTGGCTAGTTCGGCCGATGGCATCCTTTTTTCCGGTGGCCTGGATACGAGCGTCCTGGCCGCGATTGCGGCTTCCCATGGACGCCGACTGCAGGCGGTAATGGTTTCCGTCAAGGAGGGTACCGGTCTCGACGAGCCGTTTGCCCGCCTCATGGCGGAGTGGCTGGGGATCCACCTTGAAATATTGCGGCCAAGCCTCAATGAGTTGGTGGATCGAATGCAGGAGCTGATTCGTTTGTTGGGCACTTTCGACCCCATGGAACTCCGCAACAGCATCGTTACCTATGTCGCCATGGAGGCGGCATCGAAGCGCGGCTCGTCAGTCGTGTTAACAGGGGACGCAGCCGACGAACTCTTTGCCGGCTACAGCTTCATGTTCAACATGTCCGCGGAGCAGCTACCTTCTTATATTCGCCATTTGAACGAGATCATGCATTTCACCAGTGAAGTTATCGGCCGGAACCTGAGCGTAGGCGTCGACTCGCCCTACGTATCGCCTTCGGTTCGAAAGTTCGCAATCTCGCTCGGTTATGAGGACCTGGTTTGTGAATACAAGGGAAAGCGTTTTGGAAAGAGAATTCTAAGGGAAACGTTTTCCGCTCTGCTGCCGGAGGAAATTGCGTGGCGATTGAAAACTCCAATCGAGTATGGCTCTGGCAGTGCGGCCTTAAAGCAACTCACCGAGCAATCTGTCACTGATAGTGAATTTGAGCGAGAGCGGGAGCGCGCCGCCATGCACGATTCCGTGAAGCTACGCGACAAAGAACAATACTTCTACTATCGGATTTACCGGCGCAGCCTGCCTCCGCCAATCGAGCGTGCCCGAGGCAGCAAAATCTGCAAGGACTGCCAGGGACCCGTTACGCGCGCTGACATGACCTACTGTCGAATCTGCGGTGCATATCCCGTCTGAAGATGATGCCGATTTCCCTCAATTCTATTTGCATGTTCTGTGGATCGAGTCCAGGGCTAAACGCGAGCTACGAAGAGGCGGCCCGGGCCACGGCACGTGCCCTCGTGCGCGCGAATCTCCGTCTCATCTACGGAGGCGGAAGAGTTGGATTGATTGGCGTGCTGGCTGACGCAGTTATCTCGGCCGGTGGACACGTGACAGGAGTTATGCCTCGTGCTCTCTTCGACGGCGAAATCGCTCACCAAGGGTTGAGCGAATTGCGTGTGGTCAACACAATGAATGAGAGGAAGGAGGTTATGGCGCGGCTTGCAGATGCCTTCATAGCTCTGCAAGGGGGTGCGGGCACCCTCGAAGAAATGTTCGAGCAATGGACATGGTCACAACTGGGTGTCCATGCGAAACCTTGCGGACTCCTGGATGTGAACGGCTATTTCAGTCCACTGCTCACCATGATCGAGAAGCTGGTTGCTGAGGGATTTACGGCAGCGCCGTTTCCGGCAATGCTCGCGGTCGATACTGATACGGATAACCTGCTCGCGCGCTTCCGGATATATCAGGCACCGGTCCGGAAATGGTCAGCTCAAAACGGTCAGGTGGTTCAGGCGTGACCCACTTCGAATGGCCGGGTTTCCGCGCGTGGTTTCCTCGCGTTCGCATCGCAGCGGCTGTCATGCTGGATCACGCAGGCCGTATTTCTGCTCGTGAGAAAGCCGCATACTCTTTTCTTTATGCAACCGGGAGGCAAACTGGAAGACGGAGAGACGGCGCTAGACACGTTGGCTCGTGAACTAAACGAGGAGCCCGGATGCACTCTACTGGGCACGTTGTCGAAGCCGCACTTTTTCATGTCGAGAGTGCGGGTGACATAAAACAGGACCCGAGATCGAGGAATTCGTGTGGGTTCAGCCCGGTGATCCTGGCGCTCTTCGGCTGGCGCCGCATGATGTGCGGCCGCATGAGGGATCTTGTCCTAATGAAGCCTGCCGTGATCGGACCAACCCAGCCAAACCCGACTGTCTTCGACGAGACCTTTCGCCAGCACTTTGAGAGCTTGCTTAAGTTGAGACGAGATGTTCGCAGCTTCCGCATCGATCCTGTTCAGCCGGACCTCATCGAGCACTTGATTGGCCTCGCCTCTTTGGCGCCTTCGGTGGGCTATAGCCAACCGTGGCGCTTCGTCTCGGTTGAATCGCAAGAGTGCCGTGAAACCGTGCGAGGCAACTTTGAACGGTCGAATCGCGCAGCATTGGATCTCTACTCGGGCAAGAGGGCGCAACTCTACGCATCCCTGAAGTTGGCTGGGCTCCGCGAGGCCCCAGTGCATTTGGCCGTATTCGTGGATCAGCTTACACAGCGTGGTACCGGACTGGGAAGGATGACCATGCCAGAGACGTTGGAATATTCTGCAGTTCTGGCTGTGCATACTCTATGGTTGGCGGCGCGTACCTATGGATTAGGCCTGGGCTGGGTATCCATTCTCGATCCGGTGGAAGTCAATCGTGGCCTGAACCTTCCTCAGGACTGGAAATTGATTTCGTATCTCTGTATTGGATATCCAAAAGAAGACCATTCCTCCCCTGAGCTTCTTCGGCGTGGTTGGGAAGTGACCTTGCCGGTGACACAGTTGGTCGTGAGGCGCTGATGGGGATGTCAGCGACTTACCCTGCCGGAGAGAGTCAAGCGCAGCGCGCGAAAAGAATTGCGAGAACCAGTTCACAACGCTCGGCGTTGTCCGCGCGCGGACCCGCGAGAATGCGATATCGCTGACAACTAAATCGTCGGCGCCATGGACTCGTTCGGGGGCCAAGGCGATTCAATGAAGTAACTGTCCCTTGGTCCAGCTGGCGCAAAATAGCCCAAGGCTAGGCCCAAGATGTCTGACTGGTCGAGGGGAAGAAATGGCCGTTACCACGCTTGCGGAGGTTCCCTCCAATATGAGGGCTTCCCGGATGAAATAGGACTGAGAGGTGTGTTGATGTCTTTGCTAAGCCTCCCAAAATCTATGATTTAGCTTGGCAGACGACTTATGGAGTATCGCGGAACAGCCGCATAGAGGAACTAGAGGACCTAGACAAATATAAAGGAAGCGAATTTCGACTATATATAAGGAGGCGAATTTCGACGAAAAGTGCCTATCACTCAAATAGGGTAATTGGTTATTGCGACTAGCTAAAAACGTGACTGATCTTTTGATGTTTCTCGTTGTTCCCTACCTTTATGAAGCGGTCAGACCGGAGTGGTTATAAAGCATGCGAGTCAAGTGGTTATTGCCAAGCTTCCAAACGTGCCTGATCGTTTCTGATGATCCTCGAAGCGATGACATGGTTTGCAAAAGTCGGCAGGATTTTCTTTTTCTTAGCCATCTTGTCCTTCGCCGTCCAGCATTTCGTTTACGCGATTTCCCAGTCTCCAAAATCCATGGGATATCCGTGGGGCCCAGTTCCCTATTGGCTCGCCTACGTGGTTGGTTTAATGCTGATTCTTATTGCTGCGGCGCGCATGAGTTCGAAATATGCGACTGCCGGAACACTCCTGCTGGCAATACTTCTGTTCGGTCGAGCTATCGTTACTTTCGGACCGATGCTGGTTTCAAATGTGCGCAACGGAGCGGTCTGGACCCCCCTGTCAGAGCTGATCGCAATGTCTGGGGCCAGCCTGTTTCTTTCCGGAATGGCATCTGGAAGCTCCACGATGCGGATTCCGGATAGAGTGGGTCGTTGGAGCAGGGTCGTTGGTCCGATGCTTTTCGGCGGCCCGCTCATCGTTTTTGGAATTGAACATTTCGTGTACGCGCGATATGTCGCAACTCTGGTGCCTGCCTGGATTCCAGGTCACTTGTTTTGGACGTATCTCGCAGGTGTTGCCTTCATAGTCGCCGCAGTCGCCATTCTCCTTCGCCGTGTGACTTGGCCTGCAACTATCCTGCTTGGACTTATGTTCTGCTCCTGGGTCTTTTTAGTCCATGCCCCGAGAATCTTTGCAAGTCCACGAAACGGTTATGAATGGACGAGCGGTTTTGTTGCTCTGGCCATGTCGGGCGCATCCTGGATCATCAGCAGCATGGATTCCACTTCACAGCCGTTCGAGCCCGCTGCAACATCGGGAGCGCACGCATAACCACCTGCTGTGAAGGAATCGACGCAGTGCCATTATGAACCCAGTTGGAGGGTCGGGATTGTCGCCACAAACAAGAATGATGTGCGGCTTCACGCTGATTCTCGTTCCGGGAATCGTGTACGGAGGGCTCACTGTTCTCGGTGTCGTAACGGGCGGGCGGCTTGGTGCGCCTGGACCGAGAGATCTATCGCCCGCCCAAGTAAGCCTGTATCGTAGCACTTATTTGGCCGGAAAGATTGGGGGCGATTGCCGCAGCAATGCTGGTCTCCGGAGGTTTCTTTGCGATCGCACATCTGCCTGGCTTGCGCTTCCTGCTGTATGCGGGTGCCACACTCGTCATTGCAACCACCTTAGTTGCCGGCATTGGGTTACTTCGAGGCTGACTATGGCAGTGAATTTCGCGACGCACTCGGAAGCGCGATTTTGTCGGGAGGAGATCTTGTCCAGTGATAGGCGCCGCTGAATCGATCCAACTCCACGCGAAAAATCGAGATGATCGGAATGCAACGGATCGCTCGCGCTCGGCACCGGAGAGAATGGAAAGTTCTCTTCGAATTAACAATGAATTGAGGGGTGATCCGACTGTCAGGCAACGGCAGGAACTGCGGCAATTTCTCCAGGCGCGAAGGGCAGCGCTTAAACCAGAAGATGTCGGACTGCGAACCACAGGACGGCGTCGTGCTACAGGTCTTCGACGTGAAGAAGTGGCTGCCATGGCAGGGGTGGGACTCACATGGTACACGTGGCTCGAACAAGGTCGCGATATACGCGTCTCTGAGGAAATGCTCGAGCGCGTCGCCCGCAGTCTGCGACTTTCCCCCAACGACACTGCCTATCTCTTTCTGCTGGCGGGGAGACGTCCTCCCGACCACCGGCCGCCCACAGTCAAACTCGATCCTGCGCTTCAGTCTGTGCTCGAGGGATTCACTGCAGGCCCGGCGTTCCTCATTAATGCAAGAGTCGATACATTGTTGAGCAATCGGCTGGCAGATCAGATCTATCGACTCAATGAGGAAGAAGGCCCCTTCGCTCGCAATATGGTGTGGCGATTATTCATGGATCCTCTTCGCCGCCAACTATATGCGGATTGGAAGGAGTTCGCTGTATTCGGAGTAGGGGTTCTTCGCGGGAATTACGCTTCGCGAATTGGGGATCCTGAGTTTGAAAACCTCATTCGTGAGTTGCGCAGTAACAGTGCCGAATTCGCCAGAATCTGGCGGGAGAGCAGTCAGCGCGGGACAAGTTCTCTGGCGCCTTCCGAGGTCAGGTTTCGAATTCCTGGAAAAGAAATCCTGCGCTTCGCCTCGGTGCGATTGACTCTTCCCACTTATCCCGATCATTTGATCGTGTTCCTGCCTGCACTCGATAAGGCTACTTCCGCCGCTATCTCCGCAATGATGAAAGGTCCTAATGAGTAAAGAAGCGCGATCAGACCACTCCAATCCTGATGTGGTTATACCGAGTTATTCGGAAGTGGTTATTGCGTCGATCTTTATCTTCTGTGCATTTGTTGGTTGAAACTCGCTGACTGACTAGTCGGGAAGCCACAAAAAAGAGGACGGTTGATGAAGAGGGTTATCTATTTATCAGGCATTTTGCTTCTGGGGGCGGGGATAGTAATGCTGTATTCAGGCTCGCATCCGGAAAGAAGTAGAGCGAACTCGTCGCCGCAGACACAGCGCCCGGAAATTGGGTATCTCGAAGCGGTCAACAAGGTTGCCCCGCCGAAAGATCCCCAGATCCTATTCTTGCTGATGGCGCAGTACTCGAATGCAAATCAGCAGGCTGAAGGGGCGGAGTTCTTTTCGGCGCGCCTGAATGAATTTGCATCCAGGCTCAGCGACCCGCAAAAAGCGCTGTACCTGAGCGCCATCGGCCTGCTGCGCGCTCAGCATGCGTCCGAGATTTCAATCCTGCATCGGATTAGCTACGTGAAACAAACAATCGCGACGCTTGATCAGGCAAAGCAGCTCTCCGGGGGAAAGATCTTCGTAGTGAACTGGATGTCGGGCATCGTGCGGGCTCAGCTTCCAGGGTTCTTCAAGCAGAGAAGCATCGCTCGGGACGAACTCGCCTGGTGCGAGGCGAATGGCGACAAAGCCCCTCACGCGGGCTGGCTGCGTGAGGTGTACTACCACCTGGGAAAAGTGGCTCTGGCCGACGGCGACGCCGCGAAGAGCCAGGAATATCTGAAACGGAGCGGATATCGGGATTTCAACAAGCCGATCACTCTGGCCACACCCTTTTCCGAAGACCAAACCTGGGGACATACTTTCGCTCCCAAAACCATCGTCGAGGTCGTCCCGAAACGGATCTATGCTCTCTCCGGCTTTGAATTTACCGAGTACTATTTTGTGGTTTCGGAGAATGGGCGGGAGCTGATCGGAATTGATGCCGGCACCAGGCCGGATTCGGCAAAGACAGCATTCGAAGCCCTTCGTGCCTACACGACCGCCCTTCCGCCGCTCACCACGATTTTCTTCACGCATGCTCACTGGGACCATGTGGGTGGCCATAAATACTTTCGCTCGCTGAACCCAAACGTACGGTTTTATGGCAGAAGCAATTATCAGGAGGAAGTTAAACGGGAGCTCAATGCGCCCGGCATATTCGCCAGCGAGTTTTTTGGCAGCAACTTCAGCTTTGACGACGTGCGCAACTACAAGCCGGATGTCGAGATTGATCGCCGCACGACTGTGAATATCGGCGGAACGAGATTCGATTTGATTCCAGTCCAGGGCGGAGAAACCCACGACGCAATGCTGATCAATGTCCCAAATCAGCACACAATGTTCGTAGGCGATTTCATCATGCCCTATATCGGCGCTCCTTTTGTGGAAGAGGGCGATTTTCAGGGGCTGCTCGACGCGATTGCGGTCATCGCACAGGAAAACCCTCAGCACCTGCTGCACGGCCACGAGCCTCTTACTCGAAACTTTGCTTCCCCATCCATGCTGGCCCACCTGAGGCTTGATCTCATGTGGCTTCGCGATCAGGTGCTCGAGCAAGTTCGCAGGGGAGAAGAGCGTTCGACGATTCATCAGGCAAATCTGATTCCTCCGGACTTTTTCAAAGGTGAACCTGATGTGTACCAGCCCTACCTCATAGTTCGTGAGCACGTGATCGACCGCCTCTACGACCAGAATGTCGGCTACTGGCAGCCAAACCTCGACGGTCTTGACCATCTTGGAACTGCCGACCGCGCCGAACTCCTGGTCGATTATCTCGGCGTCTCCGATAGCCAGTTATCGAAAGCAGTGGAACGGATGGCGGCAGACGGTAAATATGAGCTGGCGGCGTCGGTGCTTGATGCCGGCACAGCAAGGTTTCCGAACAGCAAAGCGCTTGCGGATGCCAGGCGGCTGGTGTACCTCAAGCTCATGGAAAAGAACCAGAATACGGATCCGTTCAAGTTCATTATCTATTCGGGAAAAATCGGCGAGCAGACACCCCCAATGATCCCTTAGCTGCTCTCTTCAGTTGAGAGGTGACTTGATGATCAAGCCTGGACCTTCATACGTTGCGAAATGAAACTGTACTGGCAGATATCGAAATCGTTCTGTTTGCTGCTTTATATGCTTCTTCTCAGCGGTTGCTTAATTTTGCCGTACCCCGCAACCTTTACCCCTGCTGTGGTCGGAAGAGTTCACAGACATGGACAACCGGTAGAAAACGCTCAGGTATCAGTCGTCCGATACGAGCCGTGCGAGGAAGCCAAACCAGGTGTTCAGACGAACACCGAGGGCAAATTTAATCTTCGCCGAACAAAAAAGGTTCGATGGATCTGGGCGATGGATCCGTGCCACAGGGTTGCGGTCTGCATTAGTGATGGTGACAGGCGTTATACAGGGTGGGCCGAGAGCGGACTCGGATACACTCCAGCATCTTTGTCCCTCGATTGCGATCTGGAAAATAATCACCTCAATTCGAACGATAGCGGGGCTGGCGTGTGTAATCTACAGGCGCAGAGAGCCGAAAAGAAAAAGTGATAAAACGCTCCAGACATTCCGGGTGCGTATCCCCAGAAGCGAAGGCTCACTCCGCGTGGTGTAAAAGACGTTGCCTCTGACGCGTACTGCACCTCTCAAGCCGATCTGATGCGGCCAAGCAACTTCCCTTACTGGTCGTCTTTCCGTCCGCCGCTCAGCTTTTTGCGGAAAGTCCCCTAACAGCAACTGGTAATAGAGCGATCGATTAAAGCGGTCATTGTGCTCTCCGGCATTCTGCTCAACACTGAAATCAGGAACAAAAACCGCTTCAATTCAGACACATCGAGAATGGATGTTGAGTCATTCTCTTTAACAAAATGCTGCTATGTCCCTTAACTGAGGCGGCGGCACATTTTTCACGTTGGACACGACAAGAAGTGATGGCTTAATCCAGGAGAGAGGTCGTACATGATCAACGCATTACCGGCTCTCGATAAGAAGGGAGCATCCGAGACAAGAAGTCCCGTTGCTGCCGAGGTTTTCAACCTGACCGTCGAGGCCAAGCATTGGTGCCTGATAGTAGACGAAGGCACATCATCCCTCGAAAAGCTGCGCATGTTTGTTGAAAATTCTGAGGAGTTCGATCTGTTACAGGAGATACGGTCTGAGATCGACGTCCCTGCAGTTGTGCGACGGGAACGGCCGGATGTTCTAGTAATCAACGTCGACGTGCTGCACGGTTCGATCAAGGAGCTCCTTTCGTCGCTGCGCGACGACACCTATGCTCCCGCCATCGTCTTGGTGAGTGCATGTGGCGATTTCGCGGCCGAAGCGTTTGCCCTGGGAGTCTCAGACTATTTGCTCAGGCCACTCTCCCTTGAGCGCCTGGAGGCCTGCTTCAAGCGGGTTTACGAACAACTGAGCCTCCGCCGGTTGAGCGCCCAGTTTCAAAATGGCACAGCAAAGACAGACGGGGCGTTCAAGGACGAGCTGCTGTTGCGAACCAGCGGTCGAATAGTGTTCGCCCACCCGTCTGAGATCAAATACATTTCAGCTGAGCGGAACTACGTAAGATTCCACCTGCGCTCGGAATCGATACTGATTCGGGGGGCGATCTCCCGCGTGGCTCTCTCGCTGAATCGAAAATTATTCCTCCGCATTCATCGATCGGCGATCGTAAATATCAGGTTCATAAAGGAAATGAGGCCCTGGTCAGAATCGGGGACAGGACGTGTTGTTCTCAGAGACGGAACGACACTCCGCACAGGGCGCACTTACATGACGGAGATGCTCAAAACCGTGGAACTTCGATGAGGGAAGCATCTATGAATTCATTCGCATCTTAGGCATTTTCCAGAAGCCTCACTCTACGTAAACATTAGACTGCTTCGCCTCAGGCGTTCGCTGCTTTGGGCTTACGGAGCAGAAAGCTGGCAAAGACTGGCGTTGCGGCAGCGAGCACGATCGGAACTCGCGGAATCGCCGGGCGTTCATCAATGTATGGCTGCGCCGGAACCCAGCGGATCAAAGTCGGAATCCACCACAGCGCAAGAAGCAGACTGATTGCGAATGCCACAATTGTCTGTCGTGAACTGCGGACTGCTCCTATCGTGACCACTGCGAACACTACAGCACCAAGAACCACGTATCCCAAGATCAGGCTCCTGGAAGAACTGAGAAGTAAACCACCAGCGATCATCAAAGGGCTAAAAGCAGCTGTCACGAACCACCATCGCCTTTGCACACGAATCAAACCGACAGCAACCGCAAGCAATGCGACCGATAGCGTGAAAACGATTAGATGCCAATAAGTCCAATCCTCGGACGGGAATCGTCCCTGCATTGGCTGCGTCATTGAGAAGGCCTCGACACAGGCACTGCAAAGGGCCACAAGCGCGAGATAGATGAGCACGGCCGTTCGCAGCATGAAAGGGATCCAAGTGGACAGTCTTGTTTCTCGATTATTCCGGCAGAGGATACGTCCTGAGACTCACTACCAAATCGTGGCCGCATCCGCCAGCAGAGTTCGTAGGCTGCCAGGATCGCCAGTGCATCCATTGCCTGCAGCGGCCAGTGAAGTTCCACCTCAGTTGGAGCACCATGCGACGCTGTCCACTGGAGTAGCCGTATTCCCAGCCTGATGTTCTGCTCGTGTCGTAGGATCAAAACGAAAAACAGAATATGGCCGGCCAGCCTTCCCAGAGCAGTCAGCACCGCAGCAAGAAAACACGCATTACTCGCGGAGATGAATATTCCATCGTGGACGGCGATCAGCACTCCGCGTCTGCTCTTAAGCGGCCCCGTCCTCGAACAAAGTCGTCCGATTGTCTGCGGCTATTTCCGCCCAGGGAATTCCCATTCTTCCTATACTCCACTGCCTTGGTTCTGAATGCGGCGCATGGTTAAAACGGAACTGAGCTGAGAACTCCTCATTTGGCTTACTTGCAAAGCGCGAACAAAGCAGATGACTGCACAGTCTGCTACTGGTTGATGTCTTGTTTCGCTTCCAGCTGCTTTACCAGTCCGTCGATGTACACCTTCTGGTTGTCCGGTGCACCTGAAAGGGCCAGCTTCATTTCCGCTGCTGCACGGTCAAACTTGCCCTGTGATGAATAAACACGGGCAAGACCGCTGTGGACAAACCATTGCTCGGGATGTTTGGTGGCATTCTCGCGAAAGATTGCGAAAGCCTCATCGTTGCGCTTTTCCGACTGCAGTTGCCGGGCAAAGAGGTGGACCTGCCACGGACTTGCCAGACCAAGCGCCCTCTTCTCTGCAGCCGCTGCCTCATCCTTCCGGTTCAGCGCGGTGAGAACCCTCGACTTCGTCAGTTCGTTATCGAAGCGGTCTTCGCTCTCCACCGACTTGTTTGCGTAGTTCAGGGCATCGGCGAGGGCGATTTTCTCCTTCAACAAATAATTAGAGGCGTCATCCCAACTCATCCATGTGTACTGGGAAAGACCGCGCAGCTGCCTTTTGAGGCTCGCCTGAACGACATCGTGTACATCGACCGAAATCCTGAACGGAACAGCGATCTTTTCCCATTCAAGGTTGACCAATGCCGAGTCGGGCTGCAGTTCTTCGAAATCGTAGGTCAGCGCCTCGTGCATGTCCGCATCTTTAGGCTTCACGGTGACTCGTAAAGCGTCTTCCCCCTGGTCGTAGGTGAAAGAGCCCCAGGAGCTTGAATTCCTGGAAAAGATCAAAGTCCACTCGTCCAACTTGGGAATCATATGCAGCCCGTAGATCCCTCGATCGAGAGGCTTGCCTTCAATAAGAACAGGATCACTGAAGGCTATGGTGGTGTTTTCATTTGCTCCGGCACGCCATACCGTGCCATAAGGCACGAGTCCTCCCCAGATCTTGCGGCCTTTTACAAGAGGTCGGTGATAGTTGATGGTGATCTCTGTGAGCCCGATTCTTTGAGAAATCTGCGCGCGCGGGCTTGCAGTCGGCAGATCAAGTACAAACGACTGCGCTGCGCTCGCAACCGGCACAGCCGCTGTCATCAAAAAGAGCAGAGCCTGAAAAACGGCCTTACGCATACAGACCTCTTTCGTAAAAAAGAAACCCAGTTCACGCCGCTTCCACCAATTGCAGAATTGCCTTGCGAAAGATTCCAATTGCATTTCCTAATTTGATATACATAAAAGTGGCTATAGACAATAACCACTTTTGCGAAGTTTGATATGACCACCAGCAGCACTCTGAATTCGCTCAGAAGAATCCCGGCTCTGCTGGCAGTTGATCGAGGCTCACCGGACCCGCTTCATCAGCAAATTTATGAGAGCTATCGCACAAGGATCCTGTGCGGGAATCTGCGCCCTGGCGAGCTGATTCCGTCTTCGCGCGAACTAGCTCGCGATCTTGAAGTCTCGCGCATGCCTGTGTTGAATGCGTACTCCCAACTTCTGGCCGAAGGCTATTTTGAGAGTCGGGTTGGTTCAGGAACTTTCGTCGCGAGTTCACTGCCCCGGCGGCCGAACTCGCATCCGGCGGAAGTTGCGGTTGGAACCCGGTCAGAAGTGCGAGTCATTTCGGCACACGCCTCCTGCCTGCCGAAATATGAGAGACCGGTCTGGGCTGAATCCCTGGGCCCTTTCCAGGTAGGTCAGCCGGCGCTGGAGGAATTTCCTCTGCGGATATGGTCCAAGCTCGTATCGCGTTACGCGCGCAATATGAAAGTCAGCGGACTTCAGTATGGGAATCCTCTCGGTTCCTATGAACTGCGGCAGGCGATCGCAACATATCTTAGAACTTCGCGATCCGTACGCTGTGAGCCACAGCAGATCATGATCGTCAGCGGGTCGCAGCAGGCGTTGGACATTTCCGTACGCGTGTTGCTCGATGCAGATGCTCAGGTCTGGGTTGAGGAACCCGGCTACTGGCTGGTGCACCATGTTTTAAAAGCTGCCGGGTGCCGGATCGTTCCCGTACCTGTAGACAAGGAAGGTTTGATGGTTGCTATTGGAACAAAGCTGTGCCGGAATGCGCGGGCGGCATTTGTCGCGCCCTCCCATCAGTATCCACTTGGCGTAACCATGAATGTGAGCCGCAGACTGCAGTTGCTGGAGTGGGCTGAAAAAGCACGTGCCTGGATCATTGAAGATGACTACGACAGCGAATTTCGCTACGACGCACTGCCGATCGCATCGCTGCAGGGGCTCGACAGAAGCGCTCGAGTGATCTACGTCGGCACATTCAGCAAGGTTCTCTTCCCATCATTGCGGCTGGGCTACATCGTGGTTCCTCGTGACCTTCTGGAGCGCTTCGCAGCCGTCCGTCAATCGATGGATCTGTGCCCGGCTGATGCGACGCAGGCGATCGTCGCAGAATTTATTCGCGAGGGACACTTCGCGCGTCACATTCGCAAAATGCGAACGATCTATGCCACACGTCGGCGGGTGCTGGTTGACGAAATTCAACGCCAACTGGGCGATCTCTGCAGGATTGTGGGAGCAGAAGCGGGCATGCACGTAACTCTTCTAATGCGGAGCGATGGCAAGCGCGATCAGGAGATCGCCGTAAAGGCCACGGAGCGGAAGTTGTGGCTTTCGCCTTTGTCTCTCTCCTACATTGGAACTCCTTCGCAACAAGGCCTTGTGCTCGGATTCGGAAACACTCGTGAGGAACAAATACCCGGTGCAGTGCGCGTGCTTAAAAGAATCCTGACTGCGTGAGAGAACAGCTGCCCTTCATAATCAAAGGGTCGACAAGAATTGCAAGCGGAAAGCCCTGAAGAATCTCACACAGCTCAACTTGAATATGGCCGATTTACCCTCTTCGAGGACCTCTCTTAGCCGAAACGTAGTTCCGTCGATGTATCGGTCGGCAAAGCGTCTCGTCCTAGCAGATTGAGCGAGAACCTCTGAAGTCTCGAGACAAGAACTCGGCGTTCTCGTTCACTTCTCGCATACTTGTGTTGATTCATTGGTGTTCCCTGGAGCGACGCCTGCGTTGAGATGTTCGCCCATCGCGACTGCTTGAGGCAGGATGTTTACTCGATGAGGCTGCCGGCGAAGGCGATGTCGAACACCAGTTCGTGTTCGCCGCGTTAGCCATCGGAGGCCTGGTGGTCTCCACGATTTTTCTGAAAGTGGCTATTGCCGCGAGCATCGCGATCGGAGATATTGCAGACTGGATGCTATCCAGACAAAAGGAGTGCGGCATAAGTGTCATTTGTTGAGGCAACGATTCCGGGCGTAATTGGTTTCATCGCTACCCTCTGGCCTCAGGTCTTCTTCGTTGGCAGCAATGCGACGGCGACGCCGCAGAAGCTTCGCTGGATCAGGCGGGCCGGAGTGATTCTGCTTTCAGTTGCCGCGTTGTATCTAACAATATCCCTTGTTCTGAAATAGGCGCTAACGTATTCGCGCTCGAAACGCCGGCTACTGGACCATTTGCAGACGTTAACGTCACCGACATAGCCGCCGGAAGATTTAATTTGTCTCCCGGTCTCGCAGTCGCATTCCTGTTCCAATTCGGGCATTAGTCAAGCGAGCAATGCACATTCTCTCTGCGCGTGGAGAAAGATGATTCATGTATTCAGGCACAACAATTCCGCGGGTTTCTTCAACGATGGTTCTGCTCTTGATGGTCGTATTGTTCGGAGCCATTTCTGCCGGTCCGGCGGTAGCGCAAACGGACACACCGGGATGGACAGCATCAACCTTGGACGCGCTGCGCCGGTTACACTCGGCGGCGCTGGAAGACAGATATGGATATGAACAACTGGCGCATCTCACCGACAGCATAGGTCCGCGCCCCGTAGGGTCGCTGCAGGCAGCCGCGGCGGTCGAGTACGTGGCAAGCGAACTTCGCAGCCTTGGTTTCGACGTACATCTCGAGAAAGTCAAGGTTCCGCGTTGGAGTCGGGGCGAGGAACGGGCCGAACTCGTCGCGTACCCGGGACAGGTGCCAGGCACAACGCAGAAAATTGTCGTCGCAGCGCTAGGGGCAGCGGGAGTGGCGACCTCATCGGAGGGAATTACTGCCGAGGTCGTTCCAGTAAATGATTTTGCCGAACTCAGCGCGATGCCACGAGAAAAGATCGCCGGCAAGATGATCCTCTTCAACAAACGCTTCGACGCGCGCATGGCGAATGCAGGTTTCGCGTTTGATGCGTATAACGAGGCGGTTGAATATCGCAACGACGGACGTGCCTTTGCCGCAAAACTGGGAGCGGCGGCCGTTCTGGTTCGCTCAGTTGGCGGGTCCGAGTTTCGACTGGTGCACGTTGGCGCTACGGACTATATGCAAACGGCAAACATTCCCGCTGCGGCAATCGCAGCGGAAGATGCCGACCTGATCAGCAGGCTATCGGCGCAAGGAAAAGTTCGCTTCCATTTACTCCTCGGCTCGAACCTTCAAGGAGAAGTCGACTCTTACAATGTAATTGCCGATCTGCGCGGGACTGATCATCCCGATCAGATCGTCATCGTGTCAGGTCACCTGGACTCCTGGGACCTCGGAACAGGCGCTCTCGACGACGCCGCCGGAGTATCCGTTGCACTTGCCACTGCGCACTTAGTGCATCAGCTGGATCTCAAGCCGAGCCGCACTCTTCGAATCATTGTCTGGATGGGAGAAGAACCCGGGCTGCTCGGGGCGCGTGCTTATGCCAGAGAACATGCCGGCGAAATGGCAAGTCACTTCGCTGCGATAGAGAGCGATTCAGGCGCAGGACACGCAATAGGCGTCTATGTAACCGGAGACGAGGCGATTCCCAACATCCTGCAACCTGTCTCAGATGTATTGAAGCAGGCAGGCGCCGGTATACTGCGTCGCTCCGAAGAAGCCGCCCCGGACCTGATCCCATTGCATTTTCGCGGAGTCCCAGCATTCGCTCCAATACAGGACACCCGCAATTATTTCGATTACCATCACACGGCCGCTGACACCCTCGACAAAATCAATCCAGACGAGTTGCGGGAAAACATTGCAGTTGTCTCGGTTCTCGCCTACGCATTAGCAACTACCAAACAAGGTTTGCCGCGCCAGCAGTTGACACTTCCGGATTGGTTGAAGTGATCAGAATTCCGTTCAGTGCGACGGTTCTGCCAATTCTCTCGGCGGCAATCGCTTTCGCGTCCTGCGTCGGCTTTGCGACTGGCCAACAACCGAATGCTCCACCCTCCAGCCACCGCCAAACGCTCGAAGACGCGTGGTGGACCGGGCCGCTGCTGGCGAACTCCGCCAATACACTGGCGCGCGGTCATTTCCTCGTAGAACCGTATCTGTACGATGTCATCAGCCCACATACCCACGCATTCGGATCAAGGGCGTACGTAGAATATGGTTTAGCCAACAAGTTCACGGTCGGAATCATTCCGATCATTGGCTACAACAAAGTTGCCGACCGCACCAGTTCCGGAATCCAACTGGGCGACATCAGCCTGCTTGGTCAGTATCGTCTGACCCAGTTTCACGAAAACAGCTGGGTGCCCACCACTGCCATCCAGATCCAGCAGGCATTCCCGATCGGGAAATACGACCACCTCGGAACCCGAGCCCTCGATGCTCTTGGGGCTGGCGCTTACACCACTACAGTGGCCCTGAATTCGCAAACCTATTTTTGGCTCCCGAATGGCCGGATCCTGCGCACCCGGCTCGACGTGTCGGGATCTGTTTCGAGCGATGTAGACGTGAGCGATCTGAGCGTGTACGGCACCACGAGCGGTTTTAATGGCCATGCCGAACCGGGAAAATCTTTGTTTATCGACGCTGCCTGGGAATACAGCATGACTCGGAACTGGGTGTTCGCCCTCGATGCTATCTACCAACACAATGGAAATACCCCTGTGCTTGGAACTCAGTTTGGGAACAAGGTCGTATTCAACAGCGGATCGAGCTGGACATATGGCTTTGCGCCCGCGATCGAGTACAACATGTCTCCCAGTCTGGGCATTATCCTGGGTGCCCGCGTGCTCGCGCCTGGCCACAATACTTCCTTCTCGGTGGCGCCCGTAATAGCGGTTAATTTCTTCCATTAAAGAAATTTGAAAGCAAGATTCGGAGTGTTTCCTCCGCAGCGCCTCATTAGATTGAGCGATTATGCGAATGCAACACGCTTTTCTGATCGTACTGATCCTTAGCTCCTGCCTTTCCGTCGCACAGGCAAAGAAACGAGGGGCGATCACCTGCAGTGTCGCAGGCCGTACCGAAGCAGGCGAACTGGCAATTGTTTGCAGGCAGATTTCGTCTGGGACGTGCTACCGTCTCTCCGGTTCGACTGATACTGAAAAGTTCGCCGAAGGAACAAACGTCTGGATGGATTTCGAACGCCGCGGGATTCGAGTCAGTAACGAGGATGGCAACTCGCTCACGGGATTGCGGATCTCAAGAACAATTCCCCTGAATTCGAGACAATGGCCCTGGTTCGGTCCGGTTTCGGAAATGGTTTGTAGAGCCGGAATGGTGGGCGACGAGTAAGGCCGCCGAGGATCCTGTAAGGCTCACTTCATTGCGCAATTTTCCAACGCGGGAAACTTAAGAGTGCGCAATATTGCCAAGTATCGCTGCGACTTGTCCTTCCCTCGCTCTGTGGGTATCAGGAAATAGAAGGGGCGGAATTGTCTGCCGCTCTTTGCCATGAACGCAAGAATCTTCCGGGGGGCCTCTTTAGTTTGTGCCGGCATATCAAGAACAACCCCAGGCCCTCCCATTTTTCCCCGACACATCAAAAGTTTGCCCCAGTGGAAATTAGCACCGCACAGCAGCACAAATGACTGCACGAGAACGTACGTTTCAAGCTCAAGTGATTGTTTGGGCGTTGGTTGAGGCAATGGCCACCCGCATAAGTCAACTTTGTCAGGACCAACCATTCTGAAATCTTTTTGAGAACGATCGAGAGTCCAGCCCTGAGGAAAAACGAACGCATAAGCGCCATGCTGATTGCGAATCACGTCCGCCCGGCAACACGCCGAGCAATGCCAGGCGGCTGGAACCACGTAACCACGCGGGCTACTTCCCTATCAGGTACTCCGCCGGTATCGGATTCTCTCGGGTTTCGCCTTCCCACAACATCGTGATCACGTACCACCGCTTCCCGTCATTGAACAACTGAAAACTGGCGATGCCTCGCTGAAATGCTTGCGCGTCGTCGGCTTTGTCCCGCATTTCATAAGTGCTGAAAACATGCGCGATGTCTCTGTAATGTTCAATCTTGTTTGAAATACTCCGCATAAGTAATCCTTTCTTCTCGACAGGCGGCCAGAGTCGGATGTAATCCTGAGGCGACATCACTCGTGACTCCGCGGTTGACAAAAGGGGCGATGCGGGATTTAGAATTAACCGTGCGCGGGGATAGAAGAGTAAAAGAAAACGATCCCAGTCCCGCTTCTTGCCTGCTGGACAAGAGATCGCATCGTAAGTCGCAGAAACAATCCCTTCCATCGAATTCAGATCTGGCGACTTCGCTTGCACAGCCGAAGCAACCTTGGAGGACTCGGACGACGTTTGAGTCGAGGCGGGTTGAGCGAAGCCAAAAAAAAAACATGCGAAAAGAGAGATGAGAATTCTGCGTTTCATGAGTTCGGAAATCGTAGTTGTTTCTTGGGCAGACAGTCTTCAGCCGTTGCAGTCAGGCCCGAGCCGGCGCAACCGCGCCTGTTCGCGATTCCTGGAATGAGCTCGAACGCTGCCCTGGAACCTGATCTAGCGCTTTGAATCCGCACTTCCGGCCGCCTGCATCTCTCTGCTCAGATCAGGGTTTTCTTCGAGGACTTCTGCCATCGCATCCTTTCCCCATCTGTTCCCAAGCCTCTCTACGCCCGATTCTGTCTCAGCGAGTACTTCATTCCGGACCGAAATCGCTTTCCTTCCCAGTTGAGTGCCGTAGAAGGACACCAGGCCATCGATCTCGGACTTCGTAAAGTGCCTGTCGTACGCTCCCACGGCAAGGTTGAGGATCTCGTCGCTACTGATCTTCTTCTTCAATCGG
>QIBA01000095.1 GCA_003225175.1 Acidobacteriota bacterium | reverse complement strand
GGCATGGTTCGTCTTCCAAACACCTCCTCCAGCTGCTGCGAGGTAAAGCGTGCAGTGATCTTCGCTGCAGTTCGGTGCCAGAGCAAAGGCCGTTATTCGGCCCGATGTTGTATACGGAGCTCCGCTAAACGTCAGCACATCGGGATCCTTTGCCGAGGTTGGACCAACGAGCGTCCACTGACCGAGCGGTTGCGTTACTCGAGCCAGAGCCCTCGCTCTGACATCGGACCAGGCAACGTGTGCGTTGCGCGTTAATTCAAATGGGATATATGCTGCGGGATACGCGCGCTTGGCGTATTCTTCTTCAGCTGCGGTCGTTGGTCCGCCTTCCCGTTCAGGGCCAGGCAGCGCCATTTTGTTTGTAAACAACCTAGCGCGGTCCTGTCTGAATTTGTCGACCGCGTTTTTGTTGTCTGCTTTCACCCATAATGGGGCGGATGATTTCACCGCGACGAATGCCATCGCGACTGCCGCCGATAAAAGCGTGCCCGCAACTGCGAAGCGCACGGATGAAGCAAAACGATTTCGACTGAATGAATGTAGAGTTTTCATATTGTTTGGAGTGGATTAGTTAAAGTGCGTTGAAAGATCAGCATGCCAAGTTAGATGCAAAAACGTCAAGACTTTTAACCTTACATTTTTGTAATGCAAAACAGCGCATTCTGGTCACAGTGGGTTTATCTGTCAGCTGGCCGTGCTGGCACGGGAAATAATATCAGCCTAACAAGTAGACTTAATGGAAGTATTTTTACTTCGCAGAGTCGGTTAGAAAAACCGCACAAACGAGCCAATTCATCCAACGCAAAATCTGCACGGTTTCCGGCGAAAGCTTGACGGCGGCTTGAAGAAGCAGTGCTATCAGTACGTAGACGGAGAAAATCAGGGTCAGGACCTCAAGAGCGCCCAAGCGTTCTGCGGCACGGACTTCGTAAGCATTCTATGGAGACGGCATCACTTTCTGCCGGACTACTTTTCAGCGGTTTGAGTTCGGCCATTTGCGCCGTCTTATCAGTTTGTGATGGTTATGTGGAGCATAAAATGTGCAGAGTGCCCGAAATGAAAGCACTGGCAGAGAATTGCTGCCAATTTGCGCAATGCCGGGTTTAGTTGAGGCTGCTCATCCGAGAGTGATTCGACTGGCCGGGTGCTTTTCATCGCGGATGCATACGCCCCCGATGGCCCGCCACTTTATTGTTCTGACAGACGACAGACTTACTGCATTTGTGGAATTACACGCGTCCATTCATCGTCAACTTGAACTCCGATGAAGTACTGGGAAATCGTCGCTGACAATCCCATGATGCTGGATGGAATTGCGGCTGTATCTCAAGTGACGACTCATCGCCGATGTGGTTTTAAGCAGGGCCTTGGGCGTCGTCTTCAACCTGAATCACTTTTTTTGTTGGTTAACGAATATGTGATTCGTTTCAGATGGCACCGGTAACGCTTGCCGCCGTATTAATAATCTCCCGGCAACAGCACAACCAGTTCAAGAGGCCTCGACCGAACAAAAACGGTCCGGCAGTAGTTTTAGGTTGTTTTTCGGCTCCGGCCAGTATGGATCCGGTTTCGGCGAGCCAGCGCGTTGGGGTCCCGACTCTGTACCGTCATTCCAATAAGCGATGAGGTTACCTCCATCATAGACGTGAACGTGCCTAATGCGGCAGAGGACGTAGTCTAGAAGCAGGGTCACGCTTTCGAGCACGGGCGGTTGCGCCATTAAGCTCGTGTACGTGCAAGGGATGGAAATGTGGCACCATGTACCCGGCTCGCGTTCATCAGGGGACCAGACGGGGCCAAGCCCGCCACCCTCCCGGGGGATTGGGTCTTTGAATCGCAGAACAGTGCCATAGCCGGCGACAAATGAGCTCGCGAGTGCCTCCGGCGATTTGATGTGAAGCGATGTGCCGTGCGCGTAGACTGAATAATTCATGACCAATCCTCCTTGTAACTGCGTAATCTAACTTTGTAATACCTCTAGCCGTGTTATCAAGGAGCGTCCCTGACGGCAAGGGCAAAACTTGCACCTCCTTGAACTCGAAAGTGTGCTCGTGCGGTCGATCACGTTGCCAGCTTCATCGCAAACGCGAACCAGGGCATCATGTGATCGGGCTGTAATGCGTCGCGTATCCGATGACATTGCTGGCAGCATTCGTTCGGCCAAATTAGATCGAGGCCGCGTTTATCTTTGCCCGGCCGTAATTCGTAAATGTGCATGGAATGCCCAGTGGGTGACGTTCATATCCAGCGTCGCTTCTGCGCTTCCAGCACGAGTGCTTTGAAGTCCTTCGGAGGTATGAACGTACAATACTGGCCCCAAACCCATTTCCCACGCCTCTTTGGTTTTTTGCCGATAATAAAGTAGGCAAGGCGAAGCTCCTTTTTGCCGTCTTCGAACTCGATGCGTTGGAGACAAAGAAGTTTTTCTGGCATTCCAGTCTGCGGGCGCACAATCTTATCGGCGATGGTGAAGCCATAATCGCCATCAATGGTCGTGAGCGAACCGGATTTACCGATGCTATTTGGATAGGGTGGTATGCGTTTTGGTTTTGGCACAGGGGCGGTCAATAGGGTAAGAAAATGACACTATCCTACGGTCGAGTCCGTAAAGCGTGCCAGCAATCGATGGATGACATCAGCTGGATCGTGTTAGCGACATCGCGTGGTTAAGCCACGGTTGCGTCAATATTTGAAGTTGGATTTAAGCCAGTTTGAATCAATGGATCCCTGAACAAACTTGCTGACGGTCAGGCGTGCGATGATCTTATCGTTCTTTACGATCAGCGGAGGCGACAAGCTAAATTGATTGAATGGGCTCTCAGAGGAAAATTCACCGCCGAAGTCTCCAAACTCGTTCCAGATGCTGTCAGAACTGAATGGGCTACCGTGGGTGCCGAACTCGTTAAAAATGGAGTCCGCAGCGAACTCATCCTCAATGGTTCCTAGATATGTGTGACGCTCGTCATCTGCAAACAGCTTCGCGCCGGAGATCGCCTTCTGAACCTTAATAAACAAAGCGATCTGCAACTCGGAGATAGAAAACTGTAAAGCGGGTGCGAGCTTTTCTTGCAGAGCCGCTCCCACGGCTTCGGTCTGCTTCTTTCGCTCTTGTCTCGCGGCTTGGAGCTTTTGGAGCATCTCAGCGCTCTTCTTCGGAACTTGCGCTGGGCAACGATGGGCGAAAAAGGCAGGGTAGAAAACAATGCGATGAGGATAAGGTGTTTCATAGGGGCGTGATTAGTGGCCTAACGAGAATCAGATTGCATCTTACAATCTATTTCCTGCCGTTGCGAGGAGAAAGCGATTACAGGCTGCACGACGCGAATTGTGCCGGTTCATTCGGCATTTAAGAAGCGTAATCGTCCGAGCAAACGTTGGGTCGCAAGTGTTCACGGTTTCCTTGAAATCGCCCGCGTGCTCGTGCGTTTCAATCATGTTGCCCGCTTTATCGTAAACGCGAGCCACAACTGGAACAAATCGTTCGCCTAACGATCCTACCCTCCGATGAAAGCATCGTAGGGTTCACTTGATACCGTCGCAGCGGCTACGTTTTAGCTTGGTTGTGCGTTGTAGTTGATGAACGCCGAGAAACGGGCAACCTGTTGAGGAACCGGATTGGGTGATAGACCGTACTACCGCGGAGTTTGGCTGGTTAGCGACCGTCTTTCCGAAACGCCCGTCAAATTCTTAGTCGCATTCGCCGGTCCGAAAACACCCGTAGATTTGTTTTTAATTGGCGGTCCGGATTGTGAGGCGATTCTGACCCCTTCCTGCGACCCCTTTTTGACCCTATTTTACCCTCAGCCCTCAAAAACTCAGAGCGGAAGTTTATTTAGATGCGACCGCTTCCCTCCCCGTCTCCTTTACGGTGTAGCAGTCGAGACAGGGTTGAATAGAATCGTTTCCGTCCCGCAGTGTGGACAAGTGATAGTTTGGCCCACACCATGCGCCGGAAACTCGATTGAACCGTCACAATTGTTGCACCGGCATTTGATATAAATGTCTCCCATTTCGGGTTGAGCGCGTGCAGAAATGGCCGACGCCATTTGTTTCACGGCCGAATTAAGCTTCGAGCCGATCCCCGTTCGCGAAGCCTGGAACATTTCTCGGACGCCTGATCCGCTTGTAAACATTATCGCCTCGTAAAGTACAATTGGTATTTCCCGATTGTTGTTGAAGCGTCGGTCAGGGCCGCCCTTCTTGTTGACGTAGCGCCATGTCCTGTCAACAACTTTCGCATCTGTGGGAACACTACCATCTTCAATAAATCTTTGCTCGGCGGCGCTGACTTCGAGTTGTTCGAAACTGAGTGCACCTATTCCAGTCGTGTCCCAAACAAGAATCCTGTCAGGCAAGAAATACAAACGCTGCCGGCCAGCAGGAAGAACGGGAATCGCAATATTGCACTGGAAATACGGTGGCGAACCAGCGTGGGGTGTGACTGGCTTTCGTTTCACAATCGAACTTGCTCCTGCGTTGACCTTCCAGTCGTGAGTACTCCTGATGTCACCCTTCGATTCGATGTGCCACACTCGAGAACAGCCGCGCAACAAATCAAATCTGTCGTGAAGGCTCTGAAACGCCTGCTCGATATGTGGTTCTAGCTCATAAAACAAAACGACCGTCTTTCGTAATTTGTCAGCGCGAATCGCCCAAACCAAGCCGCCAGCACAGAGTGGGAGGATTACACAATAAATCCAAATCGGCGAGTTTCCCGCAGCAACTGCAACAAGCACGCAAATACTCAATCCCAAAACCCATGGCCAAATAAGTGGTTTCGTAGACTTGGAATTGATTTCTTCGAGCAGTTCGGTGGATGATGAGTCAACCATCTGACTGACGCTACCGCTTTCGATATCATGAAACTCAATGCTCGACGATCTTTCCTCAGGAACTCCCAAAGGAGTTCTGCGACTTTCGGGCTTCTTCGAGCTGGGCAGCGTCTGGCGGAAGTAAATTCCGCCGCGGCCCATATGGACATAGTTTCCTCGTGGCCCAGTTCCGACCCTGAGTCCCTTAATCCCTGTAGAGAGACCAATTCCAGATTTGCTGAGATTGAATCTGAATGGGCCAACGCTTAGGCTTTTTCGAAGGTAAAGGCCCACGGCAGCTTTGTATCATTTTATATCTGCTAGGCGCAATCCTGTTTTCAGGCGGTGATTTTATACAGCCGAATCGCCGTCCTGATTTTATCGAGAATCCCCCTGAACCCACACCTGCTCACGAAAATTCTCGAGGGTGACGACATGACGCCCAAAGAAAAAAACTTCTACTACGCATCGCGAAAGGCGTTGGACACAAATGCGTGACGCCGCGCGGAACAAATCATTCGCCTAACGACCAGACCCTCCGATAAAATCATCGGAGGGGTAGGCTTACAGTCGCGGCGCGTCGCCCGCTTTGGATTTGGCGCGACCGTGAACGCTTCCGGCTTCGTGAACAACGTGATAGGCTTGCTGCGTCTATGTTTGATTTCTCGACTAAAGCTTATCGGAAAGAAGCATGGCTTTTTTTGGAGACGGTATGGAAAGGCCTCGACTATCTCTGCCAGCAGGTTGGGAAGGAGGAAACGGAGCGCGCAGCAAAATCTGGCAAGAACTTCGCTTACATTGATTTTGGCGATCAGCTTGGCGATGCGATGGTCTGCAATTGCTTCCTCTGATACACGAGCGCATTGCATAATTTCATTCAAGTTTTCCAGAAGGCTTTTTCGCCTGCCGAGGATTTGAAGCACGAGTTTGCCAACGTCATCACATGGCGAAACAAGGTGTCGGCGCATACCTCGTGGGTATGGCCACGCGGTGACAATGCTGCGCCGCAGAACATGAGCATTCTGCTTTTCCCGGAATTCAACTTCAAGTTTGACGGACATTTTGAGGTTGGAGGCGATAGGCTCGAATCCGAGGGCGGGCGGCCGGTCGGCCGACTGGCAGTGGGGACTTGTTCGCACACACGAGCGGTTGAAGGAGATTGTGAGCAAGTACACGTCCGGCCAGTGACGGACAAAGCTGAAACTTACCTTGGTTACGAGTTGTGTTTGATGACCGCAGAAACACGGGCAATCTGTTACTCCCAAGATGCTCAGTAACAGGGCTGACCCTATACCGTTTGCGCGTGATATGAAGCGTTTGTCGCGACCACTGCGTCTTAGAGGCCGATGGCGACCACCGAAAGACGGCTTGTATCGGGTAGCTACAAGCAAGCAGGTGTACGGTGGTTTTCTTGTGCAGCGTCGCAGGGTTACGCGAGCATCGCCGTACGTGCGCCGCTACATTCACATTCTGGCTATGCGCAATGCTGAGTACTGGGGCGACCCGTTTGCGTGTGAGTGAAGAAGGCGAGGCCACGGAACAGCGTTTCGTTGTACCTAGAGGCCCTTCTTCTCCGCCCGTTAGGTTATGATCTGTTCGCGCTTCTAATCGATGTCATCCCATGTAAGCGCGGATGCTTCAGCCTGTCCAAGTCCAGCCAAGCCTATGAACTCAGGGAAATCTGCCGAGTCATCGGCATTATGTCCGTTAAACTGCTGTGAGCGGATGCTCCCAATGATTTGATTAAATTGTTCAATCGTCGGCGTTTTCCGAATCGGCTTGTCGCGTACTTTAGATGTTGAGCAGGCGAAACTAGAATAATCACTGTGCCGGAGCGCGAGATCAAACACGTCTCTGACGACCTGAATGTGAATGTTTCGCGATGCCGCGCCAAAGCGGAACCGCGCTAACCACAAGTCGACTTCACTCGGTTTGATTTTCGCCACTTGGATAAGGCTTCCGATCGGCCAGTGCTCTTTGATCTTCGCAACGATGCGGGTTTTCGCGTTACGGTTTTCGGAGTCTGGTGTTGCACCGTCTTGATGTAACGGTCGCACAATTCGGCTAGCGTTAGTTTGCCTTGTGAGCGATCAATCTCGCGCTGTTGTCGTTTGAACCGAGCTCGCGGTTCGCAGTCTGGCGATCCGTCGTCTGAAGAGAGCGCCTGCTTTCCTTGCCGTCGCTCTTGATACGGGCATAATAAACGCCGTTCGAGTAAT
>QIBA01000094.1 GCA_003225175.1 Acidobacteriota bacterium | reverse complement strand
CGATTTTAACATTTTAATCGTTAATGGACCAATAGGGGATCCATACCCAGCAACAAGAAAGTTAGAATTTATTAGGAAAAGAAAAATAGGAAAATAGAAAAGAAAATAAAGAAATTTCAAAGAAATTTCAAAAAAAAGAAGAAAGAACTCAATGTTATACGATAAAGAATATCACAGATTTATTTACTGTATATATAATTACTCCGAAAAGTCAGGATCCAATCTTTTGATAAGAAAAGTCAGGCTCCAATCTTCACGTAACGAAAGTCAGGCTCCAATATTTCGACAAGGAAAGGCAGCTCAAATCTTTTAACAATGAAAGTCAGGCTCCAATCTTCACGTAACGAAAGGTAGGCTCCAATCTTTTGACAAGGAAAGTCAGGATCCAATCTTTTGACAAGAAAAGTCGGGCTCTAATCTTCACGTAACATTACTTAAGATTCTCTTGCTTATTTTCTTTGACCAAAGTGTTCAACAAAACGCGATCAGATCACAACCTCTGGATTCGGATTACGATCGTGGTATTCCGACCCGAAAGTTAGTAATTGCGATCCCATTTTAATTTTACGATAATATGCGATTCTCTGTTAATAAATTCAACACGATTTTAAGCGTAGAATATAAGGAAATATAGCGAAAAACGAATTCGGATCACGATCATGCGTGATGATGTGATTTTTTTAAAAATGAAATAATTCGAGAATGCGTGTTAAAGGCATCATCTGGGCAGTAAGGATAAAAGCATTCATTCATTCGATAAACACAAATTTATTCTTTTCAATATATATTTTCGATTATTGTATTTTTTTTTTAAAAATATGAAGATTTGATGATTTGAATATAGATTTCACTAAAATCTGTTGTGCGTGTTTTTGGTTTATTTTTTTTATTTATGCGATTTTATTTATTTTTACAGCCTTCCACTGCCAATTTCCACATTGCTCAAGGAGTTTCTCGCGTTCGGACTATCTTAGGAAACACGTCAGAGATCATAAATAAATGGAAACAGCATTAGCGATTTTTTCCTTCTTTACAATTTTTTTATTCAAGTTTTAATCGCCTATGTTTATTATAGTTTTGAAATTAAATATTTACTAAGTCAATTAATTAAACAGTTTTCCTCAATAAGTGATTTCATCAAATCAAAATCTAACGTGACGACATATTTGAAAAGTAATAATTGTAACGTATCGTTCAACCTAGAATCGTGATCACAAACGTCGCTGAATAAAAATTGTTTATCGACCGATGAGATACGTGAACTAACGTCGCTGATAAAAATCGGATCGGATTTATTACAAATATCGCGATTTTATTCTCATTCTATAATTAATAAATGGATTGATAAAAACGAGTAAAAATAAACTCGCTAAAAATATTATTTAATGAATTTGAAATATCCATTGCTTCGTTCGGTTCACCCTTTGTGATTGCGGATCTAACAATTATTGACTCCGAAATATCCGAGTTAAATTCGTGATGACGCATGCCATAAACGTCATTGAACAAAATTGGATCGAATGTATTATGAAATAGACGAGAAATCGGCGATTTTATTCTTTCTTATTTAATAGCGCTTTTATTTATTATGAAAAATGATCTCGTCCATTCTGTGAAATTTAATTGCACTATTATCCACACGATAATAAAATAATAAAGTTCAATTTGATAATAATTTCGCATAAAATTTCGATTTACAATTTACGGAGATTATAACTTAGTACCTATTTTATTTTCTTTGGACTTGGCATAGTACTGTTTATATTAATACTATTCTTCTTACGCCTTTGTTTTATAGATGAAGAATTCTTCACAATACTCATATTTACGGTAATTACATTCTAATGATTATAAAAATGATTAACAAATTATAAAGCAAATCGAATATCAATAAGTAATTTGATAATTACCCTAAATGTAAGCAATAAATTCACAAGTTTTATAAGCTCATCACTATTGCAGACTTTAAATGGGATTTTGGCCTCACATAAATGAAAATACCGGGTTATATTGTTTTTATCTCTTATTAAAACGTTCAAATATATCTTTTCGCCTAGGATTGAAGTAATATTAGTAACATTGAAGTATCATATGTAAGATAAACACTCATTTTACAGCTTATCTACCTGCTATTTGAATACCAATTATCCCAAATTCCGTTGATAAATCACAGCCTGCATGAGCAAAGTCCATCCCAGTATTGCATTCTCTGTACAATTTGATCTCGTCGTTTTGCAACTTTCTACCTTCACTCGATATGCGCGAACATTCAAGATACATAACTTCGAATTCAAATGCATTTTGATTTTTCACAATTGTCATAAGATCTGGTTTTAATCCGAATTTTTTACCCTCCTCACGTCGACGCCAAGCACTTGCCTTGCTTTGCTTTTCAGCACTAAAAAATAATCGTTATAACCATTTTAAATATAATTCTAAGATTCAAAATGCTCAGCACAAATACCTGGTTAAGCGTACTCCTCTCTTAAATGGTAATACGGCCTTTATTATCGGCAATATCACCTCCGCCATGTATGCACCCTCGCTTACTTCCTGGCGCATGTGATGTTCGGTAAAGTTATGGTTCTCCCAAATTAGGCACCTAATAAAACAGCGTCATACCATAAATATATTTCTTTATTTAATTGTTACTGAAAATACTAACAATATACTAAAAATATCTTTGGTAATTTTTTTTTGCTCATCGATATCATCTATCCATTTTTTCTCATATCTTTTTCTAAGAATTCTTTATTCAAAGAATTATATTTGCTTATTAAATCTTGACATTCTGATATAATGTGATCTCTCAATCTTGGACTCATATTGTCAGCTGGTGACTTTAAAAAATAAATTAGTATTCTAAATAATAAAATTAACAACTAAATAATCAACCGTACCATAAATAATTTTTTACTTTGAGAAGACAATTCTAATACAATATTAGATTGATCTGATATTATACTCGAAGCTAGTGGGTCTGTCCAATCGATTTCCTCGTCTTCTTCATTATTTATATTCTGTGCTAATTCCTCGTACATATCATACTCACTTTGGGTTTCACCCGCAACCTAAATATATATCGATCACTAGACATGTCTTTTCTATTATTTTAGAATTTTTAAATTAATATATCTCAGCCATTATTAATCCAATTATTATGAAATGATAACCATTAGATTCGTCTTATTAAGATGAATCTGATAAGCTATTAATCATTAATTTTTGATCACTAGATTTATAAATAATTTAAATGGTATTTTAATTGTTATATTATTATTATTATCATCTTAATTAATATGAAATAATTAGCATTAATTCACCTTAATTAAACAATTTTAATAAATTAAATTTCATTAAAATCCAATCATTAGATATTAAGATATTACATTTTAAAGTAATGCTAAAATTTTTTATATATTAAAAAATATATTAATATTAATCTTTATTTATATAAATATAGCAATTTAATAGTTATAATTAGTTATAATCTTTATTAATTTAATCTCAAAATAATTAGATTTTTATTAAAAAAGTAGTTAGGTTTATAATATTTATATTAACAATAGTTTTAAAGTATCTTCACTTAGAAATTTTAAAATGAATTTTTTATGATAAAATTATTACCAACAGTTTTTCTATATAAAAGTCAAAATCTACTTTCTAAACCTACTTTTATAGTCTATGTAAAGTTGTAGAGGTGATAAAATTACACATAATATATAATTTTCAGCTTTATAATATAAATAGTTAAGGTGTATGCCTATTTTTTATACTTAATTTTATTAAAAAATACAGTTTCTCTATATAAAGATTAAAATCTACATTCTAATTTTACTTTTATAGTCTAAGTAACATTGTAGAGGTGATAAAGTTACATATAATATATAACTTTCAGCTTTATAATATAAATAGTTAAGGTATATGCCTGTCTTTTATACTTAATTTTATTAAAAAATACAGTTTCTCTATATAAAAGTCAAAATTTACATTCTAATTTTACTTTTATAGTCTAAATAATGTTGTAGAGGTGATAAAGTTACACATAATATATAACTTTCAGCTTAATAATATAAATAGTTAGAATATACACCTGTTTTTTATACTCAATTTTATTAAAAAATATAGTTTTTCTATATAAAAGTTAAAAATTACTTTTTATTTCTACTTTTATAATCTAAGTAAATTTATAGATACAATAAAATTACATATAATACTTAATTTTTAGCTTTATAATATAAATGATTAATATTTTACTTAGTTTTATATTCAATAAATAATAACGATAATAATTAAATAAGCAATTTATATATTTTTTTTAACCAATTTTTATTATTGTTATTGTTATCATTATTATTATACATAAATTTAAAATACTTATAAGAAAAAAGATAAAATTAATAATTATTATTGTGATTTTTGCTTTCTTTTATATCGTAACCAAATATCTCTAATTCTTTTTACATCCCATTCTTCAGACTTGCTATCAGGTAATGAACAGATTTCTACAAGTACATTTTCTGTTTCTTGTATTGATAATTCTGAAGATTGTTGTAATCTTTTAAAAATATTTTGTTCTGAATTAGTTAAAACTCTGTATTTTCGTTTAATTTTAGCATTAGGATCATCTTTTAAAGAATTAATTAATATATTAGTATTAGTATTAATATATTAGTAATAATAATAATATTATTATTATTTATAATTAGAATTTTATAATTAACTTTTATCATACCTTCTATTTGATTATCAAACTCTTCTATATTTTGTTGTGTTATCATTATTTTTTCATTCCTTTTAGTTATTTTTTCTTGTTCTTTACGATTTTTTTCTATAATTTTTCGTTGTTCAATTGTTATTGTTTTTATATTTTTTATACGACGTCCTTTTGTATTAATGGAAATGCTTTTTTCAATTTCTTGTGCATGAATATTATTAAGTCTTTCAATTCCTAATTCATAACATGTAAATAAATTATTAAATCCATTTGGATTATTTTCAGTTGTATCTTTAAATATTTCATGAGTAGTTGAATCTATAAGATTAAATGCATCAACAAGTTGATTTACTAAATTCCAAAGAGCTTCTTTACGAGATTTTATAGTACGTTCACTTCGAATAAAAATGTCTTCACCAACATATTCATTTAAAAGTACATCAAGTCTTTCTCGTTCAGTTTGTATAGAGCTTATTCGTTGTTTTAAATCTTCATCATTACCAGGATTTTTTCCTATATTTTGTTTTACATACTTTACTCCAAATCTTTCCAAAGCTTCATCAAAAGCAAAAAAATGACCTGAACTAGTAAGATTGACAGAACATACATGCTGAAGTAATAATTGTAATGATGGATCTTTAGAAATAAAATGAATAAAATGAGTAACAGATTTTGAATAATTATTTTTTCCTGATATAGGAAAAAGAGGAGCAAATGCAAGCAAATTATCAAACTGCATATTATAATTGCCATATCTAATACCTATTTTATGTCCAATCCAGAAACCACACCAGCAAAAATACAAATACCATACTTTTAACATATAATTATTTTCATTTTGAATATCCTTAAATGTTTTGTTTTTACATTTCATTATTTGATTTAATGAAATTCCATCAGCCACCCATATTAATTCTAAGACACGACATGTTGCCTGATAATCTGTTACTTTCTCTAATTTATCTAAATACTTAACACCAATACAAGCTGCTAAATTGAAAATACCGTATCCTGAAAAAATAGTTATTAATGTGTTACACATTTCTTTACTTGTATGCCATGCACCAAGTAATAATCTTATTTCAGGTTTTTGTTCATGATAAGAAATTAAACGACGAAAGATTGCTTCATCACATGCTACATCAATATTTCTATTATCACCATTCTTTGGACCAACATCATTAAAATACATACTACAAGCATTATGTACAGCTTCATTATTACAAGGGTTTTCTCCAGACTCTAAAATAACTACATTAGGTGGTAAAATCTTACATCCTAATTCAACTTCTTTAACTAATTCTTGATGAACTGTATTTACATCAAAATCTGTTCCATAAGTTTGTAAAAGAAAATAAATTTTATTTTCAAAGCTTTGAAGTTCATTATCTGTAAATTGTGATAAACCAATTTTAAAAGTTTGCTTATTATTAGAATTTGCCTCAGCAATAATTGAATTAATAGAAATTGGTAGATTAAACTGAAAGACCATTCGTAATGTTGCATGTGTTGTTGCTTGAGTTACATCATAAATATTTCCATAAGCGAATGATTGCTCCTTAAAATCTATATTATCTATCACATAAACATTCCATATATTTGGACCCTGTTGTAATCTTTCTTTTGGATTAATTTTATCCATTCTAACTTTTTTCAGCCTTCTTTCATGTCGTTGTGTATGTGAAACTACACCTGCAGTACATAAAATTGTATAAAGAGAACTTAATAACTTTGGCTTCCGACATATAGAACTCATTATATGGGTAAGCCATATATCAATTCCTGGAAAAGTAATTGATAAAATCATAGAAATAATAAAAACTGATATTTTAATTGAATGTGTTTCATCAAAATCTTTTATTAAAAGACCTCTTTGCCTACGTTTTTTTGCTACAATTTCATGCTTTTTCTTCTGTATAGTAGTTATAAATCCATTAAAAAAATTACTTAAAACTACTGGAAAACCACTTCGATATTCTTCAAGAGATTGTGGAGTTTCAAGTTTATTCTTTTTTTCACGAACCTCATGACGTGATTTCCAAGTACATATTCCAATAGCTTCTCCTATTTTTTTTGGTTGTTCATTTAATAAATTAATAAATGAATATTCATCTTTTAATTTCTTTAAATTTACTTTTTCTAAACGTAATGCTGTTTTAATTGAAAATAAACTTGGAGGTACTTTATCAGTACTAATATCATTTTGTTTAATTTTATTAAAGACTGTACCAATTACTGTGCTTATTTCTGTTAATAATATATTTTTCATCTTATTATTTGAATCAGTTACATCCAAATCAGCCACATCCAAAATCCATCGTCCTAATAATTTAAGCGCATCTACAGTATCATGATTGTGTTTTTCATGGCAGGAAAAAACCTTTGCACCACTTCCTTTTCGTTCAAAAAAATGCCCTCCCTGTATTTGAAAACATTCTGAACATATATAACGTGCAGTTTGATTTGTAATACTAGATTTCTTAACAATTTTTTCATCTTTATCATTAAGAGCTGGATATACTTGAAATCCTATACAAGGTATTTGTATATTTCGATTATTAATACTTATTGAATGTTCTACACAATTCATTCTACGGCTAAAAAAGTATTTATCTTTATGGCAGAAAAGACAACGTCGTCGACAAATATAGCTTTCATTTACTGATTGTAACTGCTTTGAATTTTTTTCATGCAATTGATTCTGATCATATGAAAAATGTGACATACAAACACCTAATGTGTGTAACATATCTTTGGGATTAGTTTGATTAATCACAGTTTCATCAATTTCTCACATTCCTATTAACTGACAAAGAGGACGAAGAGAATGTCCTTGCTTAGCATAATTTGGACAACGCTTTATTTGTCCATCAAAAACATCCATTAAGACACATGGAACAAGTTCTTGTTCATTACACTCTGCATTATCTATAAGATAGTTTTCATCAGACCCAATTGTTGAACTTGTCCAAACAGAATCATTTTCAATTGAATCCATATCTTCCCATGTTATATCATTTCCATCATACTCATTTAAGTTACTAGCTCTTTCTCTAACATTTTGAAATGCCTCATAATCAAAGGAGAATTCATGAATATTATCGCTATCAATAGTAGTTGGTGTTTCTGGAATTTCATCAGCTGTAGAGCTATAGTCATCATTCTCAAGCAATATATTGTCTTCATCTGGGTCATCACATTCAAATTCACTGCTATTTATATAGTCAGCAAGAGTTCCCTTTCTCCTTTCAAAAGACATAATGATAATGACAATAATAAAATTGTTTTTTGGACCAACTTTGAAGAAAGATCGTTTAAAGGTTACAACTGCTATAATATTAATATATTACGTATTATAACAGAGCAGCTCGCAGGTATATTTTTTATTAGTAAACCAAGAAAATTAATTTGCTTAATTTTTATAGAAAGCGAAATAAAATTGTTTTTTCGTATGAAAAAAATGCTATTTATTATAAATTGTCGATCATTTCGCCCTTTTAAAAAAATAAATTCAAATTTTGGGGACAAATCCTTGTGTTCAATATGAATTGATGTTACACGGTTTTTCAGCCGTATGATTAACCATATTTGTTCTTGTGTTTGATAAACATTGATCATATTTGACTAAAATATTTCCGTCCGCATTTATGTCGAATCAATTTAAAATTCCATTTCCTTTTTAGTTTTCTTTAGTTTACTTCATACTCAGCTCCTTGCCAAATTAAATACTCCAAGGATGAAGATAACCGAGAAAAATTTGTCGGTAAGTACTTTCGTTTCGTTCTGTTTATTTAACTTCTAACTTTTCTTTTTAATTTATCGTTATCATTATTATTTCTTTAGGCTTCTTTAACGGGGTTTTGGTAAGTTTCTTTGATTTCGTTCCGCGTTTTTTTTAAATTTTTCTTTTTTTTTTAACTTTTAACTTTTAATTTAACGTTAACTTCTTTTTTAATTTATTGTTCCTTTAGGTCAGAAGTCGGAACTCCGGAGGAAATGGAAAATGATAAGGTATATTTTTCCGTTATCGTTATTTACCGTTACTTATTTAAAAACTAAATTAACTTCATTTTTCTCTTTTTTTAAAAAAACAAACGGTCTTTTGGCAAGACTATAGGTAAGTTTTTTTTGGTGTGTGGTAGTAGTTAATGGCGTTATTAACGCCTTTTGTTTTTATTTTTTTAGGTTTTAGGACGGTTCTTGGACAACACTGGTAAGTTGGGGGTTCGAAATTTACTTTATAGATTTCAGTTTCTTTATATGCTCTTGGAATTCGGCATTAACTTTAAGAAACGTCAGTACTGACGTTTCTTTTTTATTATTTTGTAGGTTCCGATTTAAATCTATGCGGAAGTGTGCATGAAAGTAAAATTGAACTAATGCGGATCAAAGTTTAAAATTGCTTTTGTTCTTGGCTCGAAAGTCTATTTAAAATTTACTGATTAAAACTTTAATTATATGAAATTTAACTGAACTTTCATCGCGTTCTTTAACAAATTCTTACTGATATAATTTGGAATTGTTTAATTATCTATATATTTATTTGTTTATTAATTTAAATTATTTTGTTTTTTTATTAGAAGGAGAGTACTGATTATTTGATTTGTTCAATTGTGGAAGGTAATATTGAGCCTTTTATTAAAAAAATCAAAGAATATCACGAGAAAAAAAGCTTTCGTTCGTTTAGAGATTATAATGAGAATTCTTTTCAAACTACTGTCAAATTATTATTACCGGCTAAATGCTGGTCATCAGAAATGCGTTTAATTGTTCAACATTTAAAACCAAACGTTCATAAATACGGGTTTGTTGATATTTTTATTTGTGACAAGAATTTTGGTTCGGCTGTATTGGAATTAAAACTACTTAATTTAGTCGGACTTTTTTCCAGAAGTAAGGGTAAAGTAATTAAAAATCCTGATTACAAATCTTTAGTTGAATTTGATAATATATTAAAAAGCGAGTCAGAAGATGCATTGTTAAACAGAAATTATTATTTTTGGTCAAAGGATGAAGGAAAGTACAAACTAACGAGCGTTCGAAAAGTAGTAGATGATGGCATAGATCAAATTAACAATTATATTGGAGTGATGGTTAATGGAAAATCTTCAAACAAAAAAGTTGGAATTTGTGATGATAAAATTGGAATAGAAGAAGGTTTAGGTCGTTTAGGAGGATATCTTTTAGCATCATTTGGTACTCAAAGGATAGTAGTCAAAAACATTCGATTTAAAAGAATAAATTATAATTTTTATTTAAAATAATTAAATTTATATTTTTTTTTATA
>QIBA01000093.1 GCA_003225175.1 Acidobacteriota bacterium | reverse complement strand
CCCGCTATGTCGAATGCTAACACCCCGCGGCGAAGTTCACCCATGCCATTCTCACCGGCGAAGAGGTGAAAACCAGCGCCGTTGCTGTGATCGCCCTCAGCAGCGTCGTACTCGTAGAGTGTGTTGTCCTTGCTGGGAGTGAGGTTAATAATCGTCGCGATCGCGGACGTCGCGCCAGCAAAGCCGAGCGCGGTCACGAGTGTTACTGCAATTAGAGTTTTGGGAGTAATCATTGGGTGTTGAACATACAGGTTAATTGTTGGAAACCTTTCACACATCAGCCGCGCGGTAACTGGTACCCGACAACTCCCCGGTAACTGATCACTGCAATCAGGGTCTCGGCGGCGGAGTTGGGCGCACCCGCGGCGAGGGGCTGGATCTTGGTGTCGATGTGGGCCGCGGTGTAACTGTCGCAGTCGGGCTTGGTGTTTGCGTCGGCGTAGCAGTAGCCGTAGCTGTCGCAGTAGGTGTTGCTGTTGCTGTACCAGTTGGAGTTGCAGTAGCCGTTGGCGTCGGGCTAGGTGTACCCGCTGGACCTACGGTCCAGCCGCCAGTAGCGGGACCCCCTGAACCGTTGCCAAAATACTGAGCAAAGAGGTGTCGCTGCTTTGCATTCCCGCCGTCGCAGTTATATTGTCGTTAGCCGTCGGGCCGTAGATCACGTCAAACCGATTCTGTCCCTCATACAACCTCAGCTCGAAATTAGCCGTGTCAGTCGGACTGGCGAAGTAAACAGCCCGCCATTCGATATTGAAGATGCGGTTAGGGGCACTACCGGTCACAGAGGTGTAGACACCGCAGGTGCCACCTGGAAAGCTGACGCAACCGCTGTTTGAGTCGGTTCGTAGATCGTCCCAGTAAGGGAAAATCGTACAGTCGTGGCCGGACCACGGCAGGCAGATGTTATTGAAGTTGCTATCGCTTGTGTTGAACTGAGTATTGCCGTTAGGGGACACATTGATGTTGTTGTAAGTCCCGCCGCAGACGATGTACGGGAAAGGGAGCGGAATGTTGGTTACCTGTTCATCCCCGTGATTGCCGGTGTCAGTTGCGCCTGGCAAGATGCTGCCGCCTATCTGAGTTATGTTAAGGCCAGCGCAGGCTGTAGGCGTTGGGGTCGCAGTTGGCGTGGGTGTCGGGCTAGCCGTCGGCGTTGGCGTTGGCGACGGTGTCGGCACATTTCCGGGAGCCTCGATTAGAACCGCCATAGGCGCACCGGTCTTAAAGAAGCCAACAGTTCCGTCGGTCGGGTTTGGCGGTTGATCCGCATCAAACCGGAAGTTATACAGAGTCCCGAAGCGAACCGCGTTGGCGTTCTGATTCTGCGCAAAAGTTTCGGTGTTCCACGTGATAGAGCTTGCGTCCTGTGTCACATCCCACGGTGTGCTGCTATAGCCTGCGTCTCCCTCCGTGCCGTCATGTGCCCAGCCAGGATGCTGAATTGGAGCATGAAAGCCGATGTGGGAGATATTGACTCCAGGACCAACAGGCACCGTGAAGGCTTGGATCGCGCGAATCGAGATTTTGGTTGTAGAGCGCGTATTCATAATGCCAGACGCCAGCACTGGCATTCGTAACTTTGTAGCCCATGAAGCAGATGCCATCGTTGCCGGGATCAGGCGCAATCCGATTCAGCGTCGCACCAGTCCACGCGAAAATAGCCGGTTGCTCGCGCACGGTAGGTCCTACAGCACTGAAACTAAATGGCTGATTGATTCCGGTGACATTGTACCGGCGGTACGAAGCATTGTTGTACATGTTGCACTGGTCCGGGTGGCTTGCGCACCAGGTGCCTTCGAACGGGACTATGTAATTCGCCTCGGCAAAATACGTCGCGCCGGCGTTCAAGGACGTATTCAGGTCGTTAACATCGATAAGAATTCGGTGGGACGTTACGTCATGAGCGTGGCCGGTGTGATCATTCGATGTATTCCCAGGCGGGAAATTTCCGGTGAATGGATTCACCCAGGCGCGAGAACCGATCCCAAACTGATTGCCGTTCAACCCCGAGCCGTATGCATCGGAGCAACCCGAGCCAAGATGATCGCCACCTACCCCATTGCATCCAAAACCGCACGTGTCTGAGGATGCCGCTGCAAACGCATGCTTACCCCAGGACTGGCCGATTTGTTCGAACTGTTGTGTGTTATCGGCGCCGCCACTCATTCGATAGACATTCTGAGGAATGAAGGGATGATCGTTGCTCGGCAAGGCAAACCAATCGACGTCGATTGTCCCTTTGTTGCAAGCATCGGTCCCCAACGCGAGTCCAACACGCCCGTTCGCTGAACCATTGTCCAGTTGATCTAAGCCAATCAGGTCGCCGACGATAACGTCAGGGCCGGGCACCGTCCCCACGCCACGTTGGTTCATCGCTGGTAGTGCCGCGGATTTGACATCGCCGTTTTCGTCGAGGTGTACGACCTCGATGGATTGCATTGCTGCGCCGATGGAAATTTTACCCGCAATAGCACCAGCTTCCGACGGGCGGCTAAGGGACCCGGCGAATTCCGTCGAAACCACAAGGCGGCCGCCGGTGATGCTCAGCGACCGCGCGCTGGACTGATAATCATACTGGTGTCCTTCAATTTTAAAAAACGTGAATCCCGTCTTGGTGTCACGCAGCGCCAAGTCGAACGGCGCATCTGGCGAAAG
>QIBA01000092.1 GCA_003225175.1 Acidobacteriota bacterium | reverse complement strand
CTCGTCGCCGAGCGCTCCCATCACATCGTGCTGCTCGCGGCGGCGGAGATCGCCGGGGCGCTGCTCCTCATGTGGCGCAGGGCGCAATGGGTCGGGGCAGCCGTGCTGCTCGCGGTGTTCGCCGCTGCGCAGATCATGTCGGCCGTCGACGGAGAATGCCCCACCCGCTTCCTACAGTACGCCGCCAGCGCGCTGCTCATCGTGCTCCTCGATCGCACGCTCTGGCAGGCGGACACCGCAGCATCATTCTAAAAGTCGATAGGACCCAAGACATCAGCCGCACCGAACCCTGGGGCAAGATTTAAGACCATTCCTTTGCTCCCCGAAGCCTGCGTTCAGGATCGCGTCCGGTCCTGACCCGAAGCGGTCGATCGCGAAGGGCCGCTTTGCGGCACCGGACGGGCCGCCGCTCCCACTATTGTGAGTAGTGGCGTCAGGGAGGGACGAGCGTTACGCCGCGCGTAGACCCTAGCGAGCAGATTGCGCGGCGGCAGTCTGCTCCCGCGCGCGCCTCAGCGCCTCATCAAGAGCATTTGCAGCAGATACTTTGATGTCGGGCTCGACTCCCGTGCCCTCCCAATCTGTCTTTGTGATTGGGTTGACGAAGCGGCCGAAGGGCACCCGAATGAAGAAATGCTCATCAATGCGGTGTGGCGCCATAGTATGAGCACCACCGCCCGTGCTTTCACCGATTAGTGTCGCTCGCTTGAGGCTCTTGAGGTCGTAGGCCAATTCTTCGGATGCCGAAAACGTTCTCCCCGAGATAAGCACCCACACCGGCTTGCCCGTAAACTTCTTCCCCGGCAGATACGGAATGGTCCACAGCTGCTCGGTCATATTCTCCTGGTGATCGTCGATGTCATCGAGATGGACCGACTCATCGAACAGATAGCTGCAAATCACGGCGACCATGCGGGGCGAACCGCCGCGGGTTTCGCGCAGGTCGATGATGAGGGCATCGCTGTCGGCTAGAAAAGTCATGGCTGCCGAAGCTGTTTGTATGCAGTTCTCCGGCTCCGCAATCATCGTGAGCTTCAAATAGCCGATATTGGGTGGATAGTGCTCCGCTTTCTCGAAGCCGCAATTGACAGCCGCGAGTTGCCGGGGGGCCGGGTGGGGCCGCGGCGGCGGCTGCTCGGGGGGCATGGCTTCAGGGAAGTAGTCCACTCCAATGTGCTTGTCTCCACTCAGCATAACCAGATCGTCGCCGAACCGGATGGAAAAAATCTCCGGGTCGGTGATGCCACGGTATTCGCCCCGCTCCTGCAGCTTCCTGAGCTTCTCCGAGACCCTCTTTGCCACGTCCGGAAAGAGATAGAACTTCTCGAGCAGTTTCGCCGCGCCGTCAATCACACGGGTGCGCTCCGCTTCATCCAGAGTGAACTCCGGTGAAGTGACGCCAGCCGGCGCGAGCGACAACAAGGTTATATGGTCGGGGTCGTACGACCTGACTACCAGCCTGCCGTAAATCTCTACCGAACTTGCTCTCTCTTTGGTTCTGAAGACGATCCACAGTTTGTTGCTCTGATCGATGCTCAGAAGATCGTAGCCGCCGGTACGTGCACGGAGTCCCATCTCTGCGTCCAGGGTCAACCACGGAGCGTGTGCCCCTTCGAAAGACTCGACTCGTGCTCTGTCGCCGCTGTTGAAGGCGTCGAGCCAGGCGCCCAGTGCGTGGCCGGCCGGCGTATCTGGAATGGGTAACGTTGATGCAGCGACGAGCGAAATGCCACACTTCAAGAAAATCATCGCTACAAGGAGCAGACGAGTCGACAAAGCGCCACCCTCGGCAATTTGCGTGGTTTACACCCCTTCTTCCCTCGGATGTGGGGAACCCCCAAATCTTGTACCGCACCCGTATAGTTATCTTATAGCGCCCTGCAAGCGTCTGCTTTATGGCAACGCGTTTGGCGAGGCTCAACGACCGGGCACGGCCTATTCCGTTGAAAAACTCCCGGGAGCAGACGCTCGCCGACGGGCGCCACCTGCCGTCTGTGGGCAGTGGGCGCCCAGCTCCGAGAGCGTTCCTTCAAGACTGCGCTGCTACGCGACGCTCGCGGAGCACTTCGTCCACAGCGTCGATGACTGCCTGCGGCTTATCCAACTGAATGTGGTGACCTGATCCCTTGATGAACCGGTGTACGCCACGCGAGGAGAGGCGCGCCAAGGCCTCGTGCATCGCAATCCAGACCTTCTCGTAGGACGGGCTGACCCGGGCTTCGGCGGGCGTGCTGAATTCCCATGTGATCTCCGGCGACAGGACGACAAGCGGCAATGCGCCAAGGCTCCGGTGGTCGACGCTGTCGTACTGGTGTGTGTCTAGCGACGACATGAGCGAGACTCGATCGGCGAAATAGTAGGCGGTGAAGAACTGAGGAAACACTTTCCTAAACGCGGCAGGCGTGCCGCTCGGCAAGGGCGGCATGCAGTCCTTGTGTTCGGGTCTGGACGGGTCGAGGGGTCCATTCACAGCCAGAAAGGCGCAATTCAACAATGGGGTCGTGTTGCTCGCGACGCCTCCGTACGCCGCATCGAAACCCGGCTGATTCTGCTCAATAAGGCCCTCTCCGGCCGGACTGGTATCCACGAGGACCATGCCCTCGACTTCCTGGGGCCAGCGTTGCGCGTAGAGGCGCACCTCTAAGCCGCCCAAGGAGTGCCCAACCAGGACATACGGTCCCGGTATGGCGCCGGATTTGAGCGCCGCGTGCAGGTCGTCCACCACGTTGGGGAGGATCTGGAAGCGGGGCGCCGGATCGCTGAAGCCAAAGCCGGCTCGGTCGAAAGTGCAGACGCGCGTCGTTTGAGCCATCACGGGCTGGACCTTGTACCAGACTGGCGACCAGCTCGCGCTACCCGCCATCAGAACGACCGTGGGGCCGCCGGCACCCATACAGAGCAAATTAATCCGTCGGCCACCGATATCGATCAGCTGACCTGGCTTGATGTAGGGCAGCAACCTCTGGTCGTCTGCCATCGTCGGCGCTGGTGCCGGCTGGGCAAGAACGACGTCACCAATCGAAAACATTAGGACGGTCGCGAGGACGGCATGGGCGACGCGACGTGCTGACGTAGGCATGAGGAGCCACGGAGGAACGTCTCGGTGCATTTGGTTTGAGACCTTGCATTTGTGGGCCGAGAAGGCGTTTCTAAGGACAGCGCGCGCCTCGCGGAGTTCTATTCGCACGCGCAGCACTGCTGATGCACTGGACCAGGTATGAACGAATGGCCGCTTAGCAGGGTGCCACCTTCGCTTGGTTGCGATTTAACGCCTACCGGAAGTGGGTCGGTTACGTCGGTGGTGATTCAGCGATGGTATTCGCGATAGACGATGCGCACCCAGCGATCGGTGCCCCTGCCAGCCTTTGCGAGTCCCTCGGTGGGATGCAGTGCCACAACCTCATCCTCGCTCAAGCCACGGGTGATCTCATCGACGATGCCGTCCCGGATTGAGACGAGACGGTCGCGGTAGTCCTGGAGTCCGACGCGATCCGCAACTTCGCCATGACCGGGGACGACGATCGTATCACCCGTCGCAATCACATTTTGTTGACGGAAGAACACGACGGCGGCGTCGTCGGTGTGAGCCGGGCCCACGTGGATGACGTCAATCTCATCGCCATTCCAGCGCAACCGCAAAGCGGTATCGAAGGTAATCGCGGGCCACGCGATCGGTGGATAGGCCTTCTGAGGCCCGTAAAGCGACATTATCTGGCCCGACCGCATGCGCAGTCCGGCATTCTCTTGTGCGATTATAAGCGCGCCGCCGCGGGCGAAAGCCCAGACCATTCGGGAGTTCGATGTACTGACGCTACCTCCAGTCACCGGGTACACCTCTTGACCATCTTTCACAATATTCGAAGTTGCGCGTGCCGCGGAGTGTGAATCTCCAACCTCATAGAGCGCTGTTGCGTCCGATTTACTGGCCGCTGGCGCGCCAGTCTGCCTGGGAGCGCAGCACCGCCGACACTTGCGCCAGTTGCTCCTCTTGGATCTCCTCGAATTTTCGCATCTGCTCTGCCGTAAGCACCT
>QIBA01000091.1 GCA_003225175.1 Acidobacteriota bacterium | reverse complement strand
TTCAATGTTGCGCGCACTCTAGATGATCCAGACATTCTGCTCCAGGCGCATCACTGCGCTTGGCCAATCCAGTGGTTTCGTGGAGAGATTAGCGATGCGAACGCGCATGCTGACGCCGGATTGAACCTCTATGATGAAAGTCGACATGCGAGACACCGCTTCCTCTACCTCGGCCACGATCCGGCTGTCTGCGCGCTGTCGATTAAAGCAATCTTACAATGGGTCCTCGGCCACCCGACGCAAGGGTTACGCCTGGAAAGCGAAGCGATCGATTCGGCGCGGCGCTTGCAGCATGTTCCTTCGCTAGTCCATGCGCTGTGGTTTGTTTGCCAGGCCCGGGTTGCGCGCAATGATGCTACTGCGGTTATGAACACCGCGACTGAGTTGCTCGCGTTATCAGAAGAACACGGTTTAATTCAAACGCGCGCCATTGCTTCAGTGTACCTTGGCTGGGCTGTCGGTCAGACTAAAGACCTCACTCAGGGAGTTCGGCGCCTCGAGGAGGGACTCGTAGCGTGTGACCGGCTTGGGTTGCGAAGCAATCTCTGTCTGGCGATCTGCCTATTGGCAGAGACCTACTTCGCGATTGGGCGTTATGACAGTGGCATGGAGCAGACGAACCGGGCGCTCGCCGCATCTTCGGAGATTGGCGATCGATGGTGCCTGCCTCGGATCTACACGGCCCACGCCCGACTACTCCAACAGACCTCTCCCAACGCCGAAGCCGCAGAAGCGAGCCTACGAAAGGCACTTGAAGTCGCGAGGCTGCAACGTGCAAAAGGGTGGGAATTGCACGCTGCGACGAGCTTGGCGCGGCTATGGTGTGATCAAGGCAAGCGGGATGAGGCCCGCAACCTCCTAGCTCCGGTCTACAGCTGCTTCACCGAAGGCTTCGACACGCGCGATCTTAAGGAAGCTAAAACCGTGCTTGACGCGTTGGCGTCATGACTCTGCCGAAGGACCCCCAGCGATGTTCGCTTCTGGCACAAAGCGGATATCCCGACACTCAACCAATGTCCGCTTTTGGGGGTAAAGTGGGCATCACAGGAACATGCGCTGATGTCCGCTTTTGATGCTGTGGACGGCGCCCGCTCCGCGGCATCGAAGTGCTGTAGACTGGCTGAGTCAACCAGAGCGATTCAAGGAGGTGAGACAGGCAACGACGGTGGCGTTTGAAGGAATTGGCGAGGACAGACGAGGTAATGCAGACAAGGTCGATCCGGGGATCGGGAGAACCCGCATGGGTCAACGCATCTTTGAATGCGTGCTTTCGATTGGGACCCGATCCGCGCATAGCATTATGGCCAGCGGCTTCACCGCCGCACAAACAGGCCGGACACATGACCGCACCCGACCAATGCTGCAGCAACTCAGAAAGTTCTTGCCAAGGCGGCGCCAATGGTATGGACCCCGCCCGTCCAGCCGGTCGAATGTCGGACGTGAACTGCAGCGAGGGAGAATCATCATGCAGGTCGTTCGGATAGGCTTGGACTTAGCAAAGTACGTGTTTGAAGTTCATGGCGTTGACGGGCAAGGGAATGTTGTCATTCGCAAAACCTTGCGTCGTGGATCGATGTCGACGTTTTTTGCCAATCTGCCGCCTTGCTTGGTTGGGATGGAAGCTTCTAACGGTGCTCACTATTGGGCACGCGTGCTTACAGAGCTTGGTCACAAGGTGCGTCTGATAAGCCCTCAGTTTGTGGCGCCGTATGTGAAGTCGAACAAAAATGATCGGAATGATGCAGAGGCTATCTGTGAGGCAGTCGGCCGACCTACGATGCGCTTTGTTCCGCCGAAGTCACCCGAACAGCTTGCGATCCAAGCCCTCCATCGGATTCGCCAACGCCTGGTGCAAAGCCGCACGAGGCTTGTGAATCAGATACGTGGCATCCTCGCCGAGCAAGGCATCGTCATCGCTCGCGACATCTGGAGGCTGCGACGGGCTCTTGCCGAGATCACAGGACATGCAACGGATGATCTCAACAAGCTGGTCCGAGTGCTGATTTTGGAGACCCAAGCTGAATTGATGGAGCTCGATCGCCGGATCGCATCCTGTGATCGGCGGATCCGAGAGCTGTACCGCACTAGCGAGCTGTGCCAAAGGCTTGGGGAAATTGAAGGCATCGGACTGGTGACCGCTACCGCTCTTGTTGCCGCCGTCGGGGATCGGAGCTGCTTCAAGAATGGTCGTCAGTTCGCTGCATGGCTGGGGCTTGTACCGAAGCAGCGGTCAAGTGGCGGACGACACCGATTGTTCGGCATTAGCAAACGCGGCGATCGCTATCTACGCACGTTGATGATCCACGGCGCTCGCGCTGCTCTTGGCAAAGCTAGGGGCAAGCAGGATCCGCGAAGCCGTTGGCTTGCTAGCCTTCGCCAGCGTCGGCATGCGAACGTCGCGGCCGTGGCGCTCGCCAACAAGAATGCTCGTATCGTCTGGGCCATGCTCGCCGGGAATGTCTCTTACGAACCCGAGCGATCCGTTCAGGCGGCTTGATGCGAGGCACTCGACGAAGGACATGAGGAGCTCTTACCTGGCAATTGCAATCAGATGACAGGAGATGGTGAAACGGTCACTCCGTTGCTTCCCGAACCTGGTGTGTGGACCGGCATGGCATAGGCCAATGTCTGGGCGCCGTTGAGGTGGAAGCACGCGAAAATCCATCGGGGCTCGCGGCGCCGAATTCTCGGGCCGCATCAAGAAGCCGGATATACGTCAGCAGTTGTGACTGTTGCACCCGATCCAGTCAGCCTGTTGCAATCGGGCGGGGTCCATATACGTCCACACATGACCCAAAGGAGACATCAAACTATGCAAATTTGCTGCGGCGCAACTTCAGCCTGAAAACGCCTCTGCGCCGAACACGCGAACGCGCCGGCGACGCGACAGCAACCAGAGCAGGATGACGAGATTGAAGAGATTCCAAATAACTGCATTGATAAATGTCTCTCGGTATGAACCTGTGAGATCAAAGATAGCGCCGGACATCCACCCACCGAGTGCCATGCCGAACAATGTGGCGCCAATTGCCATACCGACACGCGCGCCTGCCTCGTGAGGCGAGAAATACTCCCGCACCACCACGGCGTACATCGGAATGAGACCACCGTGAAATAGGCCAAATATCCCTGAGATGACATAAAGCGCAGCAAGATCATCCAACAGGATATAGGGTAACGTCGCGACGGCCTGTAACGTCGAGAGGATAGCCAGCGTGGTGAGCCCGCCCAACCGGTCAGCGACGGAGCCGGCTAGAAGGCGGCTGATAACGCCGAGACCCATCATGAGGGATAACATCTCAGCGCCGCGCGCAGGTCCGTATCCAAGGTCCCCACAATAAGCGACGATTTGGAGCTGCGGCGTGGCCATCGTTACGCAGCAGCAAACACCAGCAATCATTAATGTGACCTGCAGCGCGTTGGGTGAAAGACCGAACGCGCGCTGTGCTCCATCGGATACCGCATTAACCGCGTTAACCTGGATTGTGGGAACGCGAGGCCTGAGAGCCAGAAATATCAGTGGCAACATCGTTATTATCGACAGCACGCCTATGAGGATATGAGTCTGCCGCCAGCCGACGCGCGTAAGTGCATACTCGATAGCGGGTGGCCAGATCGTTCCTGCGAGATAGCTGCCGCAGGAAACGATGGCGACGGCCATGCCTCGCCGACGAGTAAACCAGTGCGAAATATCGGCCATCAACGGCGCAAAGGCTGCGGAGCTGCCGATGCCGATAACTCCATACGCAATAGCGTACTGCCACGCTGCGACTGAAAAGCTGGAGCTGACGTATCCGAGTCCAACCATCAACGCGCCAATCGTCAGCGGTGTGACGATCCCGACGCGGTCCGCAAGCCGCCCCATCAGCACTCCGCCGAATGCGTAACCGCCGAATGCGAGGGTAAAGGGAAGCGACGCAGTGGCGCGGTCAATACCAAAATCAGCTTGGACTGCAGGCAACGCAACCACCGTAGACCACATCCCTATGCCAGCGATCGTGCTAAGAAGAAGGGATATGGTCAACCTAAGCCAGGCGTATGGCGATCCGATTATCGCCGTGCCGCAGTCTTCA
>QIBA01000090.1 GCA_003225175.1 Acidobacteriota bacterium | reverse complement strand
CTATTCGAATACATTCCGCGGATCGTAATCTACGCCCGCCCGTTTCAATAAATCCAGGAATTCTTCCTCGAAGCTGTATTTCTTGTGGTGCTCGGCCTGATTATGGATGTATCGCTTCACCTGTTCCACTTGGGGAATGCCGAAGCTGAATGCGCCGTATCCGGTCTGCCAGGCAAAGCCCCTCACACCTTCTTGTTTCAACCAGCGCGATGAATTCGCCTTGAAGGCGGAAATTGCATCTCCAACTTTCATCACGGGCGGCAAGTCGATCGCAAGATGAACATGGTTGGGCATGCCTCCCGCCGCGATTACGGGAATGCGCTTGTTATGTCCGATACCAAAAAATATTCCCAGAGCGGTTCGAGAAGTTGTTCCGGAATGGTATTTTTGCGCTTGTGCGTTGCCCATACAAGGTGGATGAAGATAGTGATGTTGGAATGGGACATGGCGCGGGTTCAGATTGTACACGCGGGAAAGAATGTCGCCTCCCGCCTGAACACGAGATGAATAAGGAGAACCGGCCGCCGCCTCACCCCAGCAACCGCAACAGCGGCGCTTGCCGGGGGACCCCGCTCGGCCGTGTGTTTGCCTGACAATGGTTTCGGTGCCAACATTTGGAGAAGCACACGAATGCCGCCCTGCGGGCTCACAACATTTTTCTTATCTCGCCTGACCCAGGGCTTACGCCGCTGGGCTACGAGAATTCCGCCCTTCGGGCTAGGCTAGGAAAATTCGTTCCTGCGCGGCGCTCCTGAACACGAGATGAATGTTCCCGAACACGAGATGAATAAGATGAATAAGGAGAACCGGCCGCCCCCGGCCGTGTGTTTGTTTCGAACTGCTATCCTTCGGGGCTTGAATTCAAGCGCGATGGCTATCGATGCTCGTGTGCAGGATGTTCCAGAATAGAAACGCTGTATAGCAGTTCCAGGCAAACACACGGCCGGGGGCGGCCGGTTCTCCTTATTCATCTTATTCATCTCGTGTTCGGGAACATTCATCTCGTGTTCAGGAGCGCCGCGCAGGAACGAATTTTCCTAGCCTAGCCCGAAGGGCGGAATTCTCGTAGCCCAGCGGCGTGCGATGGCTATCGATGCTCGTGTAAGCAGGATGTTCCAGAATATAAACGCTGCATGGCAGTTCCAGGCAAAAACACGGCCGAGGGCGGCCGGTTCTCCTTAATTCCTCTTCGTCGTCGTGTCTTTGAAATTCGGCCGTGTGTTTGCTTCGATCTGCTATATCCTTCTGGGCTTGAATTCAAGCGCGATGGCTATCGATGCTCGTGTAAGCAGGATGTTCCAGAATAGAAACGCTGCATGGCAGTTCCGGGCAGACACACGGCCGAGCGGGGTCCCCGGCAAGCGCCGCTGTTGCGGTTGCTGGGGTGAGGCGGCGGCCGGTTCTTCTTAATTCATCATTGATCTTAGTCATGTTGTCTGTTTGAAATCCTATTGTGTGTTGCCTCGAAATTAAGTGACAAACGGGAACTAAGCCGGATTTCCCTGGAAGCAGCTGCATCCTCTACTGCTTTTTCCCGGACTGATCGTGCTGGTTTCTTGCCTGGACCGGCTTCGGCACCGGGTGTCGATACCTACGTTATCTTCCGCTTGTCGCTATCTAATGTTGTCCTACATGAGAGGCGCTTGAGCAGCCGGGCAAATACAAGCAATTAGCGATTAGCAATCAGCGCGAAGGCGAATCCAGACGCAGGCTCCTTCGATTTCGCTCAGAATGGGCGAAAACCGCAATAAGCAATTAGAAAAGGCGATGGCAATAACGCTTCCATACAACTTCGATACATCCAACATCTGGCAAAACATTCTCAAAATGGGAAGCTGCCTGGTGGGGGTGATTGCTGCCGGCATCCTTTACTCCCTGGTGCTCAGACACTTTGCGGCGGTGTTGCACCTGAGCCTCAGCGGGGCGCTTCTGCTGTGGTTTGGATGGATCTTCTTCAAGCACAGCGATGGCGCGGTTGGCACAATCACAAAGGACCGCGTGGTGGTGCGCCCCGGCGAACTCTATGGCCGTCGGCTGCCCGGGCCATTAGGGGAGTTCGCATTGCGTCGGTTCACGTCGATTCGCGTGGAGCACGTTTCTGCTCCCACCAGCCCCGACGTTCGCGGCGGACCTCACCAGCGTGTGTACCTGATCGGCGACGCAGAAACTCCATCCATCCTGATCGCCCGCGCCGGCGGTGATTCGCAAGTAGGACCGGAGATCGCAGGGGTCCTCCGGTTGCCATGTGAAGAAATACGCGCTCTGTATTAGGGAAAGGCAGCAATTAGCAGGGAAAAGCAGCAATTAGCAGGGAAAAGCAGCAATTAGCAATTAGCAATTAGCTAAGGCAAAGGCAGCAGAGACAAAAACACATGCGCGGGGATGCGCGGCGCTCCTGAACACGAGATAGATGAATAAAGGAGAACCGGCCGCCCCGGCCGTGTGTTTGCCTGGAACTGCTATATCCTTCGGGGCTTGAAGCTCAAGCGCGATGGCTATCGACTCTCGTATAGGCAGGATCTTCCAGAATAGAAACGCTGTATAGCAGTTCCGGGCAAACACACGGCCGGTGGCGGCCGGTTCTCCTTACATGTTAGTCATGTCTCCTAAGAGCCGGAGTTAAAGACGTGCTCTCCAATATCCAGGAGTACGGTGGGTATGAGCAACGGCCAGAATGAAGATGATGTCGGCAGAACTTTGATACACAATCTGGAAGGGAAACTGGTGCAGTAGGAAGCGCCGGCAGCCCTTCACATACACACTCCAACTTTCGGGCGACTTACAAATCTGCTCGATTGCCTGGCTGAACTCTGCCTCAAAATTTCGTGCCGCTCTGGGACTGCGCTTTCGGTACCACTCGATCGCGGCTACATACTCAGCCCTCGCGTCCGCATGGAATTCAACGCTTGGTCTTGCCATTCAGGATCGCCTGCGTCTCCTTCCGAACAACATCCCAGGCAATAGTTTTTGCTTTTCCGGACCGCAACTCCTCGATGCGGCGGCTGATCTCTACCTGCCAGGCTGCTTCCGCTTGCTCGTCGGTGATGGGATCGAGGCTGTCGATTAGAGTGCTGGCTAATTCCGCGCGCTCTTCCGCGGGAAGAGCGAGAGCCTTCCGCAGCAGCTCGTTGGCTTCATGCGTCATGCAGCGATTGTAAAACAGGAAACCAGCCTCTTCCTTACCCAGCAGCTACCTTCACCCGATCGCCCGATCACCCGATGCCTACCGGCCCCGAGCACCCGATCAGCCTCACCTGCGGTGCCGTCTGTGATGCCCTTTCGGCTTCGCTGGCGTTGGCTCGGGTTCTGGTTCCATTGGGGTCTCGAACATCTTCTCAATCAGGGCCTTAGGAATCGATGCGTTCACTCTTACCCGCTCACCTTCTTGTTCTACGCTCAGGCTGTTCAGGGCGGATTCCATTTCGGGATTGGGATTTTCGGGGCGGGTTTGGCTCTCGCTTGTCTTATATAGGTTCAGGAAATTTTGGAGTTGTTGGGCGCGGTCTTTGGCGGCGGCTTCGTCTTTCAGGAAGTCGTCGGCGCGGAGTTGGACGTTGCCGTTGTAGCGGGCGGAGCCAACGACTACGCCTCCGCCGAAGAGTTGGCGGATGAACGGCAGCGGGCTGATGCCGCCGAGGCTGATCGCTTGCGGGGGCGCGACTTCGGTGATCAGCCAGGCCAGGCTGGTGAACGGCACGCGCCGGTAGTACTTGCTCAGCAGTCGCGGGCCGCTGGAGGCAAAGGCTGAGCGCCGGTACTCGTCGATGATGTGCATCATCTGGGCTGGGTCTCCGGTATTGGAGACGGCGACGGTGTCGATGCTGAGTATCACCACGCGAACGATGCGGTCCTCGTAAGGGATGAGAAAGATCTCGTGGCTGCGGTAGCTTTCGCGAGATTTCGCCATCTTGCCGAGAAAATCGGCGACTTTGGTGGAGTTGAAGCGTCCGACCATGACCTCGGTGTAGCGGGTTTCATTCTGGGAATCGTGCGCGCCGTGGATGGCGAAGGCGATCTCGTCGAGATCGCGCTCCAACTGGAAGCCGGTCTGGGTCACGAAGCTCTGATACTCGGGCGCCCAGGCTGTGGGTCTTTGTCCGAAGTTGGTGAATGTCCGCAGTGGCTTCAGGTTGGCGTAGAGGATTCCCTCGCACTCAGGAAGCAGCCGCGCCGGCTCGGGAGCTGCGTATTTGCGCAGAAAAATCGCGCCGGTAAGCAGCGCGGCTATGACTGCAACGGTGATTACGATCGCAGTAATGCGCTTGCGTTGCGTGCGTCTCATGCGCGAGAGGCCGGAATCGTGCGATCCGAGCGAGGATTAGGCGCCTGAATGAGTGTGGTCGGATGGAGTGAAGTACGCACTTAGGCGAGCGGATAGTGCGAATAGCTCGACCGTGAATGATACCAAAGCGGGGTTGGGAAGCCTTAAGTTGAGGATCATGGCTTGCTTGGGGCGCGTTTTTGCCGCTCGGTGTGGGGCAGGGGCATGGATTCATCGTGCCAAAAGGAGACAATCTTCCACGTTCTAACCTTCTTTTCGAAGGACTCAAGCGGCTTCGGCCGGGGCTGAAGCCGCTGAAAAAGGCAAAATTGAGAGCAAATAATGGTTCCCAATCTGGCACGAATAGAGTCCGTGGCCCTCCCTGGAGCTGCCTGGGCTGACCAAGGATCAGCTTTAGTGCCTTCAAGACCGTTCTTAAGCGCCTCAGATCCGATCCAAATGTGCCCGATTTTGTGCTCTGCAAGCTTCAAAATCGGCGCTGGAATGCGCAGATTGAGCGCGGATTGTGCTTCATAAGGGTCGGATAGGGGCGCGATAACCCTCATTCTGTTGTTGCAAAGGACGAGATTGCTTCGTTTACATGCCGAGAAAGTGCGTCCGAAGTCTCCGAATTGTTTGCGACAGACCTTGATTCTTGCTTCTCAAACGCTGAATTTCGTCTGCATTCGGCGCCGGAAATGGGTTCGGAAGATGGCAAACTCGATTTCTGTAGTCCTTTATTCTGTGTTTCATACGCGAGAAATCGGTTGCAATCATTGGCTGAGTCTGCGCGCATCCGCGTGAATTCTGCGCTTTTGATGTAGTTAACTCTGCGCGCAAGAGTGCTATGTGGAGTCCAAATGTGGACTTAACCGGTGTTTGTGCGCCTTGCAAGCGCTCTTTGTGGATGCTAAACTCGCATAGTTTACCCGCTTAGCGGGCGCGGGTCTGAGTGTCGGTGGACAGTTGGGCACGTGAGAAGATTGCTGGCGTAGCTCAGCTGGTAGAGCATCTGATTTGTAATCAGAGGGTCGGGGGTTCAAATCCCTTCGCCAGCTCCAGTTTGGCGGCGACCGCGGCGCAAGAGAAGTACACCTCGAGAGGAACACCTCCAGTAAGTTCCCTTTTAAGTTACTAGCTGCTGGCTTCTGGCTGCTAGCCGGTTGTTGGTTCTTTTGCGTTTCTGGTTTGCGATTTGGGTTGGGTTCCCTTGGCGGCCCGGAGTATAACTGCCCTTTTTGCAGCGGCTTAGAGGCGGCGTTCTGGGCCATTTGGCCGATGTAGCTCAGTTGGTAGAGCACTCCCTTGGTAAGGGAGAGGTCACCAGTTCAATCCTGGTCATCGGCTCCAGTTTTCGTTGCACAGGTGGCCGAGTGGTTAATGGCAGCAGACTGTAAATCTGCCGCTCTTTGGAGCTACGGAGGTTCGAATCCTCCCCTGTGCACCAGTTGTTCTGATTCGTAATTGAAGCAGCCAGGAGTCATTACGCGGCGCTTAATACTGGCTTTAGCTGCGTATATCGCGCTTGCGGCACTGGTTTGGACCACGATGGATCCCGGAGTCGTAAGTACTCCGGTTGGGAAGATCCCATTTCGGTTGTTGACATTAGCGGTTCTTGCGCTGCTCGCTTTGCGTACGGTGATGCACGCGATTCGCGAGCATCAGATGTCTGGCAGTAAAGAGGAAGCCGAGTAGATTCTTGGGGTTAGAAGGTTTGGCTAGCAGCTTAGGAGCTTGGCAGCTAGTTTCGCGGGAGTAACGTAGGTCAGGGCTTTAGCCCTAGAGTCACAGCGGTTCGCGGGAGTAACTCAGTGGTAGAGTCACAGCCTTCCAAGCTGTTGGTCGCGGGTTCGATTCCCGTCTCCCGCTCCAGAGATTAAGGGACATGCAATTCGTTCAGGCGCCGATTGACGTCCAAAATCAACAGGTTTTTGACGAGCTAAAACGTGCAATTGAGAACGCTTTGATAGCGCGTACAGACGACTTTTTGCAGCTCGTAAAGCGCTTTGGATTGCGCGTTCGCGAGTTCGAAAGAATGCTTAAAGAGCACGTGTTTGAGCAATTGCCGGGAGCGAAGCAGGCTCAGACGTCTGAGCAGTTGTATGGCGAACTCGGCGCGTCGGATCAGGGTTTGATTCGGGAGTTTTATCTCACTCGCATTGAAGAGATTCCGGTCGAGTTGAGAACGAAATATTCGAAGCTGTTTAGATATCAATAGGCAAGCTAAATGCTTAGCAGCTAGCAGCTTAGGAGCTAATTTCATGGCGAAACAGAAATTTGACCGCAGCAAGCCGCACGTGAATGTGGGGACGATTGGGCATATCGATCATGGCAAGACGACTTTGACAGCGGCGATCACCAAGGTGCTGTCAAAGCACAATCCGAAGATCCAGTTCCGCTCGTTTGATTCGATCGACAACGCGCCGGAAGAGCGCGAGCGCGGTATCACGATCGCGACGGCACACGTTGAATACGAGACGCCGAATCGGCACTATGCGCACGTCGATTGCCCGGGCCACGCCGACTACATCAAGAACATGATTACGGGCGCGGCGCAGATGGACGGCGCGATTCTCGTGGTCGCAGCGACCGATGGTCCGATGCCGCAGACAAAAGAGCACGTGCTGCTGGCGCGTCAGGTCGGAGTGCCTTACATTGTGGTGTTTCTGAACAAGTGCGATGCGGTGGAAGATGCTGAGCTGATTGATCTTGTGGAAGTTGAGGTACGCGAGTTGCTCAGCAAGTATCAGTTTCCCGGAGATGCGCTGCCGGTGGTTCGTGGATCCGCTCTTGGCGCGCTGAATGGCGAAGCCAAGTGGGAGAAGACGATCGACGAGCTGATGGAAGCAGTGGATAAGAACGTTCCTTTGCCGGCACGCGATGTCGATAAGCCGTTCCTGATGCCGATTGAAGATATCTTCTCGATCTCGGGACGCGGAACGGTCGTAACCGGAAGAATCGAGCGCGGCAAGGTGAAGGTGAGCGAAGAAGTAGAGATCGTGGGCTTCCGCGAGACGA
>QIBA01000089.1 GCA_003225175.1 Acidobacteriota bacterium | reverse complement strand
TTTCTTTCATGGGGATTTGCTTTTGACCAACTCGTGAGACAATCCTCTGCCGACCAACGGGAGGCGCTCCACTCTCGCAAACGTCAAGGTTTCTTTTCCTTTCTTTTTATAAGGAGGTTTTGTTTTTGATTTTTCGGCCCCTGCCCAAGATCGGGGTCCCTTGGCGACCAACTTACATCCTGGTTTTCCAGTTAGCCGGTTTAGCGTTTCGGTCCTCCCTGAATCGATCGCCGCCACGGATGCTGCGGCGCCGGCTTGGGCCGCATCACCACCCTTCTCCTCGGCAGCGCGGCCAGCTTCTTGGGACGTTCTGATAATTCATGCCATTTCAAAACCTTGCTGTGCAGCAGCAGTGTCAGAGAGCGATCCCGATGCTCCCGTATCACCACCGTGTTGCCGGCACTCACCGGGGTCTGCTGTTGTGCTTCAATCTGCAACCATCGACTGCCATACTGCACCACCCAGTCGTTGCCCACCTTGCGTTCGTGCTCCAGGCAAAACACCTGGTTTAAGAATCCGCCAGAAAGCGATTGGCTGCCTCATAAGTCGCGATCCTTTTTAAACGCATTTTCTTACTCAGCCGATCTTGATGCGTCCCGTGACCCCGTTCCACTCGGCCCTTGGCTTGGGGCGAATTCGCGCCAATTAACTCGATTCCCAGCTTGGCGCACATGCGCCCAAACTGCGAGATCGGTACGATCCCCTCTTGCTTCTGTCGCGCTGTCGGCTGATGATGATAGACCGTTTTCCAATCCACGTACAATGCTTGCGGCACTCCGTACTTCTCTACCCAGGCCTGCAGCGTGTCGGCCACCCCCCACGTTGTCTCTTCCTCTGCAAAAGTTCCCAAGCTGGTGCTGGTCGCATCATCCACCATGTTCAGCAAACAACCTCTGGGCCCACGAGCTTCTAACCAATTCTCGAAACTGCCGTCCATCTGCACCAGTTCCCCAAAATGCGCTCTTCTCAGCCGCCTCTGCCGGTACACTTTGCGCTTCCGCTCCCGCGTCCACAGATCTGCTTCCAGCATCCATCGCCGCAGCGTCTCGGCATCCACCTCCATCCCGTGATCTTCCGCCAGATGCTCGGCCGCCAGGGTCGGACCGAAACGCTCTCCTACTTCACCCCCATAATGCTTTTTCACTAACTCCAAAACCCGTTCTCGAAACTTCGCTGTTTTGCTGTGGTTGGATCGCCTGCCCGCATTGCCGTGTACCAAGCCATCTGCACCCAGGTCGAAAAAACGCCGGTACAGCCGCCTGGTTTGCCGATAGCACAAACCCAGCATCTCCGCCGCTTCCACTTGCGTGAGATCTTCGGCTTTCACCCGCGAAAGAACGCCAGCCCTTCGAATCTCTTTCTCATTCATTGATGTCCTTATCAACCGGACCTCCTCGGTCCAGTGTGATAGGGACATTTCTATCGAGGTATTAAGGGGACTTTATCATCGAGGTACAACAGGGCGGAGTGAAAGTTTCCCACCGCGGCGGAGGAAAAGGGGACCACTTCTTTCCTTCGAAGGCCGTTTTCCTCTGACTTTGGGGGCGGCTGGAGCGCAGCCCTGCGACGCCCATTAGGGCGGCGCGTTTAGGGCGGAGCGGAAGCCGCCTCCAAAGTCAGTCGCGGTCGGGGCGCCAGGAGTGGCGGGTTATTGCGTGCCGGGGCCGGGCTCTTTCTTCTTCCTGCTGTCTTTGAGCCGGAAGCTGTCCCCGTTCATTTCCAGGATGTGAACATGATGGGTCAGCCGATCCAGCAGGGCGCCGGTCAGCCGCTCCGAGCCCAGCACTTCGGTCCACTCGGCAAAGGGCAGGTTGCTGGTCACCAGCGTAGAAGTCCGTTCGTAGCGCTGGCTGAAAACTTCGAACAGCATTTCGGCGCCGGTCTTCGACAGCGGCACGAAACCCAGTTCGTCCACCATCAGCAGTTCCTGCCTGGCCAGATGCTTCTGATACCGCAGCAGGCGCTTCTCATCTCGTGCTTCGATCAGCTCATGCACCAGCGACGCCGCAGTGGCGAAGCGCACGCGAAATCCCTGCTGACAAGCCGCCAGTGCCAACGCCAAGCCGATGTGGGTTTTCCCGGTCCCGCTCGAACCCAAAACATAATGCCCATAGTCCGGAGATCGTCAAGATTCACTACCCGTTCCACCCGCTTTGCGGACAGAGTCTGCGCGTCCGGAGAAGGGCGACATTTCCCCGGGGAGAGTACGTTTATTGCGAACTCCCTGACGGGACCATTGGTGGGTTTCCATCCTGGATGGCCGATCCGGTCCGCGGTCCGAGTTTCACCAGTGGATCTCCATTGGCATCGGCTGCGGCATTGGCGGATCTTTGGTCATTACTGAACCACTTGCATTCAAGCTCCGATCGCGGTAACGCAGCAGTGAGGAAGGTGCGATCGGATGACTCGAATGCAACCAAAGAAGACGCTGGGTACACCGCAAATGAATCTGCCCTTTTGTGACAGTAAGCCGATGGTGTTGCCGGAAGGCAAACAGCGGGAACTGGCTGCAGCCTTGGCCGACCTGCTGTTGAACGCAGTTGTCGAACCGTGCGGAACGAAGTCGGAGGAGCAGGAATGAATCCGAAGATTACACCGGATCACTTGAGCCGGCGGGCCATCGTCTATATTCGGCAATCGTCGCCTGGTCAGGTAATTCTCAATCAGGAGAGCCAGCGACGACAATACGGCCTCGCCGATCACGCCCGCCAGTTGGGCTTCCAGCAGGTTGAGATTATCGACGAGGATCTTGGCCGATCCGGCTCCGGCCAGGTGGAGCGTCCCGGATTTCAACATCTCGTGGCGGAAGTATGCACCGGGCAAGTGGGTGCCGTCTTATGCATCGAAGCTTCGCGTCTGGCGCGCAATGGCCGGGACTGGCATCACCTGATCGAACTCTGCGGATTAGTCCGCGCTATCGTCATCGATCCGGACGGGGTTTACGATCCGGGCATTCTTAACGACCGCCTGTTGCTCGGGCTCAAGGGGACGATGAGCGAGTTTGAGTTGAATCTCCTGCGACAACGGTCGCTTGAGGCCATTCGGCAAAAGGCACGCCGGGGTGAACTGCAGTTCCGTTTGCCGGTGGGCTTCCGGTGGACCCACCACGGCAAAGTCGAAATGGATCCTGACCGGCGCGTGCAAAATGCAGTGAATCTGGTGTTCACGAAAGTGAGGGAGCTGGGAAGCGCCCGCCAGGTGCTGTTGTGGTTCCGCGGAGAGAAGACGACCCTGCCGTCGCTCGTCCTGGATTCGCCGGGGCACGACATCGCCTGGAAACTGCCGGTATACAACACAATCTGGCACATGCTGAGGAATCCGATGTACGCCGGAGCCTATGCCTTTGGCAAGACGGAGTCGCGTACCAAGGTCGTTGATGGTCGTGCGAGAAAGAGCGAGGGGCATGTCAAAGCGCCCGAAGCATGGACGGTCTTGATTCGTGATCATCATCCCGGTTACATTTCTTGGGAGCAGTTCGAACGTAATCAATCGATGCTGGCTGACAACGCGCACATGAAATCTCGTATGGAGCCGAAGGCCGGACGAGGCGGCCGAAGCCTGTTAGCCGGTTTACTACGCTGCCGCCGGTGCGGGAGGATGTTGCACGTCGCCTACAGCGGTACGCATGGCGAAGTGCCACGCTATCATTGCCGCGGTGCGCACATCAATCATGGCACGGGATGGTGCATCTCATTCGGCGGATTTAAACCAGACCGAGCGGTCGCAGCTGAAATCCTGAAAGCCGTAGAGGGCAACGCGATCGAGGCAGCATTGGAGGTGGCGACACGAGTCGCTGAACAGCAGCGTGAACGTCATCGGGCGCTCTCATTGGAACTTGAGCAGGCGCGTTATGAATCGCGGTTGGCAGCTCGGCGATATGAAGCCGTCGATCCGGATAACCGTCTGGTGGCAGGGGAACTGGAGGCGCGTTGGAACGCCGCTCTCTCTACTGTAGGAGAGGTCGAACAGCGATTACGCGACAACGAGCTGCCCTCCAATGCCACTCGGATCCCCGATAAAGAGACGCTCTGCAGCTTGGCGCAGAACTTCGATGGTTTCCAGATTTGTACATCGGCTATGTCTGCCGGTGAGGTTCTTCTTCATGCGAAGCTCTGAGTGCCTGCCACCGGTCCAGTGAATCAGCAACACGATTTCAGTGGTGGCGTCATCCACATCTGCGACGATCTCTTCGACCAGAATCCGGACGATCCGCTGTTTCAGGCGCATGTCCGTCGCCGGTGAGTTCCACACGGCAGGCAGGTTCTGCGCCAAGCTGCAGAGCGTCTCTTTATCGGGGATCCGAGTGGCATTGGAGGGCAGCTCGTTGTCGCGTAATCGCTGTTCGACCTCTCCTACAGTAGAGAGAGCGGCGTTCCAACGCGCCTCCAGTTCCCCTGCCACCAGACGGTTATCCGGATCGACGGCTTCATATCGCCGAGCTGCC
>QIBA01000088.1 GCA_003225175.1 Acidobacteriota bacterium | reverse complement strand
TTACTTCGATAAAATTACCAGATCTATTTCCTTAAACTATTTTTGTCCTATGATTTATTATACAGGATTTTTTGAAGAAATGAAAACAACTTTACCTTTACCAGTTCGTGATAGTTTTAAACTTGATGTATGGGTTTCTTATTTAAAAGGAAACAAAGAATGTTTTTTAAAGTATGGTGCTGAATTATTGACCTTTGTGATTAAAGAACATATGCTAGAATTAGTGGAAGAAATTTATTGCAAATGTATAAATTATTTTGAAGAAGACGTAAACAATAAGATGTTTTTAAGTATTATCACTTCTAAAATGAAATTATTGAATAAATATTATCCACTACTCATTTCGAGATACATATCAGAAACAGACTTAATTATAGACTCTTGTTTTTATGAAATAGTGGAATATCAAAATAGTGATTTACATCTTCACTCTTTTTGTCAAAAATTTCAGACAGTTAATTTAACTCAATCTATTTCATGGAATGAATATATTTATAAATTTCAAGATCCTAATAATTCAATATTTAATATGCTAATATTCATTCAAATTTTATTTTTTCCCTTATTATTATTATTATTATTTTCATTTTTGAATATGCTAATGCCTATTCAAATTATACAAATGTTTTTTTTTCCCTTTTCATTATTATTATTTTGTTTTCCACTTTATATACTTTCAAAATTTCATTTTATTAATGATATTTATCAATGTGATGCATTATCCATCATTTATTTTTATATTTATTTTAATCTTATTTATTTTTTCGATATTGTTTTTTTTGCATTCTCAAAACAAAAATCAAGTTCTGTAATTACTTTTATGATTCCCTATATTAAATTTGTTAATTACCCAAAAGACTATTATTGGCTTTTGGATTGGATTAAACCTAAACCTAGTCCATTTGTTGAAACAGTACATTGTAAGGAAATCTATAAAACATGGAATGGAGAAGCATTAATTAATTTCAAATGGAATACTTATGGTAAATATTATTACGCCCTAATTTGGATTGGATTCATTGCATTTCTTGGATGTTTTACTGTTGTTGCAACACTTCCTCAAGAATATCTTACTGAAGAAAAAAAGGAAATTCTCTTAAATGTTTCAATTATACTTGGATTTATTCATCTTAGCTTTGAAATTCGTCAAATTATTTATAGTCCTATTAAATGGATAAATGATTTTTGGAACTATTTGGGTATGTAATTTGAAAGAAAATAGTCAAATATTTAAATAAGTAAGATATTAATCATTATATATTGTACATTCAAAATATTATATAGATTTCATCGCATATTTTCTTCCAATTTACACTTCTATTTATTGGATTAAAAATATAAATGATAATTCTGATCATATAATTAAGTTAAAGTCTTTTTCATGCCTATTTTTAGATATAAAATTTTTGTTATTTCTTAGAACATTCGAATATTTTGGTGTATATTTTGCAATTATTATTAGTGTTGGAAAGCAGATTACTTCCTTTTTAGTAATTTTATTTATTATAATAATAAGTTTTGCACATACATTTTACATTTTATTATCACCAAAATCAAAATATTCTTTTGAGGAACCTCAATTTAATGATGATGCCAATAATCCTTGGGCTATAACACCTAAGTACAAAGTCTTTAATGAAGATAATAATACTAGTGCAAATTTATTTTTTGTTCAAGAACCTAATGAAAATACAAACATGTTTGCTGATTATGGAACTGCTCTTTTTGCAATATATTTATTCTTAACAGGTAGTTTAAAATTATTTATTCTTATATATAAGTTTATTATTTTTTTTAATTCAATATATTTATTATCAGGTGATCAAAGTGCATTGTCCAATTGGACATATAAAACAAATCCGGAGATTGTAATATTGATTGTCTTATTTTCGCTCTTGATTGTTGTATATCTTATGAATCTGTTTATTGGATTACTTAATATAGCAATTGAAACAGATAACAATAGAGCTTCATATTTGGAACAAAAGGCAAAGGTATAACAAAATCATTATTATATATAAAATTATTCTAAGAACACTAAATTTATTTTCTCTCTGCCATAGGTTTTGGCTGAAATTGAGTTATTTTACTTATTATCACATCAGAGACGTTGGAAAGAATGGTTTCCCGAAGTGATGTATGTTAATTTATTATGTTTTTAAAAGTGATTTCCAATTATTTGATAATTTTTTGCTAATATATAAATGATTTTTTAGATATTATTATGCAGATGTTTATAAGGCTCATGGACGGGTTAAAGAAATGATTAATAATGGTAAATGGAATACCAAAAAATTCTCAAAGATGAAACAAGATTTATTAAAAAAACTCAGTATTGACAACGACTAAAATAAATACATAGAACAAAATTTGCTTACATATTTAATATTTATCATTATGATGCATCGCACCCCATGCAGAATTATGTAGTGCCGGGCAAAATTACATTTAACAGGGATGTGAAAAATAGATTTTTTACGAATAAGTATACAGACGAAGATGATATAAAAGAAATAAGATCCCGGATAATTATAATAGAGGTCATATTTTCAATATTAGTAAAATTCCAAAGAAAATATACATAATTTTGACCATTTTAATATACATTTTTATACTATAACCTTTATTTAATATTAAAAATATCCTTTTTTAATATATGACTTTAATATGAATATTTATTTATTTATTTATTTATTTATTATCATTTGTAATGTACTTTTAACTGAATTCAAAAAAGTATAAATCTCCATTTCTTTTTTTGTAACAATTATATATCCCTACATGTTTCACAATTTTCTAATTATTCACCGCGACTAAAAAAATCAAATGATTTCAACTTGATTGTTATTAATATGGTATGTGTACAAGAAGTTCGTGGTAATAAAAAATTCTACTTATTAATAATTTATAAAAAAAATATTTCAAGTACCTAAAAAGGAGTATAATAACACTGAATGACTAACAAAGTGCCAGTATCATTTGCCGCAACTAAAAAAATTAAATTATATCAACTTAATTGTTAGTATAGATGTGTACAAGAAGTTCGTGGTAATAAAAATTCTACTTATTAATAATTTATAAAAAAAATATTTCAAGTACCTAAAAAGGAGTATAATAACACTGAATGACTAATAAAGAGCTAGCATAATTTGCAGCGACCTAAAAAATCAAATTATATCAACTTAATTGTTAGTATAGATGTGTACAAGAAGTTCGTGGTAATAAAAATTCTACTTATTAATAATTTGTAAAAAAAAATCGCTTAACTTCAGCAGATCCGTAACTAACATCTCATTTACTTTTCTTACCCACGTTTAACAATAATGCAATCTAAACTGTCATCGTTTCAAATTAATCAACCATTTTCACCCAAAAACCAGAATAAAACTCTGGCTGGTGTTAGGATTAAACATCTTTAATTCCAGCCAAAATTTGATTTTTCACATGATAAGATAATTTACTACTATTTTCTAAACTTTTCCAAAGTGCATAAGCATCTGGTCTATTTGTCCGGATTATTGATGCAATCAATTCTTTGATTTCATAAGTAAATTTGATATAAATTCTGTTTGAATTATATGGAATAACTGTGGAAGTACATAAGATAATCATTCATTCATTGGATATCATACAGTATATTGACTTACAATGCTTAATTTATCTTTGATTATTTGATAAAGGTTTGAAGCAAAAACTTATCGATATAGGAAAGTTTACTTGGAAGTTGATAGAGAAAGTAAAAAAATTTTCGACTTCAGCAAATTATTCTATTAGATTAAAATAACAATTTGTTAAATAAATCCTTTTTATAGTTGGTCTTAATACCACTATTTCTTTCTATAATTTTTCTCTATATATTTCTCTCTTTTTCTTTGCTTCTCATTTATTTTTTTATTTAATGTATCGTAGTTAATAGTTGCTATTCCATTTGAAAATATTCTTTGAGATTATAAATGTTCGATCAAATTTATTATAACAAAAATCGCATTTCATTTTGTTTTTCAATATAGCAATAAAACTGGAAATGGAGTTACGATAGTTGAATGAAATGGAAATTTATAATCTATTCAGTGATGATGTATTATTATCAATATTGAATTCAATTTACTGTAATAATACAAGTTGTATTGTTAATTGTTGAATACGTTTTTGTATTTAATTCTTATATGCTAATGGAATCGACTTTTGCAATACAATTATGATTCCATACCTTCGCGATTTAAATTTACAAAATTAAACCTTTAACGTTAAAGATCAGGATCATATTTTCTGATTTACAATTTGAGCATGGAGTTTTATTTTTCATATCGGTTAAATACACATTGAGAGGTTTATCTTTTTTACAGATTTTGCACTGCATATCGTATTAACGTTAACAGTTAATTGCTAGAAGGCGGGTTGGAAGTTGGTCCATCGGCATGCTAATAAACAATGAAAGTCCAAAGCAAAACAATTTGGCGAAAGCTGAACTAAATTATTAATTATTATAAGATGTTTAATATATCAATAATAATAAAGATAATAATAAAATTTAACAATTTTTTTTTTTTGCCAAAATTAGTTTAAAGAACACGTAACTTCAAATTTTATTGGGTCATTATTGTAGATATGGATTTTGTTCGATTCGCTGATTATTTTTTGATTGTCTTATGATTGTAAATAAAATACCGAAAGTACTATTTTATTATGGAATATTATTTATCCGATTAAAATTATGCAATTCACGTTCGTCAAAACTTGTTTTAATTAACAATGAAAAAACCATATTATTCTTTATTGAGAAGTGAGAACAATACAAATTATACAAATTATTATTTGTTAGTATTATTGATTCGTATAATATCAAACAGTCGTAGTGAATTCCGAAAATATAATAAATACTGTTGATATTCAAGTATTTTTTGCATTTTTTTTTTTATTTTCTTTGGTTTTTGTGAACCTACAAAATGAACTGTGAATTGAAAAAATATAATAATTGTAACGGAAAAAAATTAAAAACTTTTTCATCATTAAATTGGGCATGTCCGATTGCTAAAAGTGCGTGCAAACAAAGTGTAAAGCACAATCATACTGTATGTAATGAGTGTTATAAGTACGTTAATTCACAATTGGATAATTTAAAAAAAAGGTAATGAATACATATTGTATTTATTGTATCTAATTTATTTATTTATTAACATCCTTATATTTTTTACATTAAAGTGAACAAAAGGGAAATGAGAAACTTGTAAGCAAAGATTATAAATTTGAATTTAGGAATATTAGAATAGTTGAATATGAGAATCACGCGAAACCTTCAAAAAAAATCTGATCTACATCGTGTAAATTTATTAAAATAAAACCTTACAAATCAATTGATTTTTAATTATAGTAGTAAATTATATTTATAAAATCAAATTTTTGAAGACTAAAATAGTTAGTTCAATGAACTTTCATTAAATTCAATAAATCAAAAAAAGTTAGTGTAAAAAGGCTAGCATTATTTATAAGCAACATGTCATTTTTCTTCTATAAAGGATCATAATGTTGAAAATTATCCATTTTGATCAGAAAAAAATTTTTTATAAATACAATTACAGTACATCAACTCATTTAATATTATTTGCTTCGATCCAGACCTT
>QIBA01000087.1 GCA_003225175.1 Acidobacteriota bacterium | reverse complement strand
TATCCTACTAAGTATTTGAAAGATGTGAACATATTACATCTCTTTAACCAACATTCTATCCAAGCACCTCTGGCCCTAACTTCAATCTCTCGTAGATTAATCTCATACAGCAGTTGCATCCTATACATAATGCAAACTGCATAACTACACATAGAGACAATAATCATATTTTCTCTCCATTCCTCTAAACTTATCAAACCAGGATCGTTTCTAAGTGTAATTAACAACGCTGAATTATAGTCTTCTTCAGTAACATATTCATATTTACGGGATGAACGATACCACATAACATATGTATCTAAAATAAACAATGTGGTAATAGTTATCTAACATCGCCTATCATATGACGTTATGGTTTTACTCTGTACCATGTATTGTCACGTTCAGCTGTTCTAACATTGATGTGGCACTCACACATATCATGTGAGATGGATTTCACTTGCACTTTGTTCTAACTACCCCACAGACACTCTCAAGTGCTGCTTTACCACAATCTTGGCCCACTGTGCAATGGACGAAGTAGAGATAAAGTCACAAGCGACAGCTCTACTTATATTGTTACTACTGTACCCATACACCCAATTACCAGTAAGTAAAGATACTTACCACCAATGCGTTCGCATCCGAATTCACTTTCGAGAGGTTTACTTTCTAAAACTTAATTCCTAATAAATGTATACATATCTGTTTCATAAAAAAAGAAACAGGTAACCAGTAAGTAATATACACTTAAATAAATATAACCAATAATTATATAAGTACATAAAGCTACGAATGTAATTATGTTACTAGTAATCGGGTCCTCTAGATTAAAAGCGGTCCTTTTTTTAGTACTTCAATCACAGCGGAGGTGTGCTATTAAAACACTCCCCAAACTTTGTTACACCTTGAATATATCGTAACTTTACAGTCGTGCAGTGATAGGATCTAAATACATCAAGTGACCGCAAATGAAGGTGACCTTTTGTTTCACATAATAATTAAAGATACAGAGTCATAAAGTGATACATCGGTTCTCTGAATGTACTCTAAATTATTCGTTAAAGAATGAAAGCTAATACTAGTATTTTTAAAATATGACTAACTACTCGAAATAAAAGAATGTCCAAATTTCTCAAACATAAATGACAGAGCTAATCACGTGAGATGTGAATATGGCCCGCACCGTATATCGGCTTTAACGTCCTTCGAAATCAGTAAGGAGTTACTCAGTCCTACCTACTTTACTAGTATTTTTCAGTAGTGTTTCACTCAAGACGTAAAAAGTGGAAGTATCTTTAGCGCCAAAGATATTCTGGGCACTTATGACCAGACCAATTGCTACTTAAACTTCGCAACTGCTTCTCGTATTATGCTATGTCATACCTTATGACCTCGGACATCTCACTATATCGATTAACTCAGCTTTCAGCTCTCGGACAATTAAAACTACTACAGGGAATATTTCAATTTTAATAACGAGTATCCCAACTTGAAAGTACGAGTGATCAGTGTCAACAAAGGCTAAAATGATAGTCAAGCGAAGGTTAAATTCGCCTGTAAGCCTGGTCTTATAAGCCCGCTGCCTTCTGTGGTACTGCTCGCGTATAGCTTTGATTAGAGGTTTTGGTTTCAGTCATACGACCTACTCACACTAACTCGTCGCAGTCTCACCGCTCACAGAACTCAAGGTTAACAGCTTCGTAAGATGCCAAAACAAAATAAATGCTATCTCTAAAATCTAATATCTAAAACATGCTCCCCATTACTTATACGCATTTGAAAACCTCCAGTTGAAGCAGTTAAAGAGCAATTATGTCTCCCATATTTGTAAAGCTGTATTGAACGACCTGTCTCAGCGACTAAACATCGCCAGCAGTAGTGTCCCCTTTGGATTTTACACTGCGCTAAAAGTATATTATAAAGAAATAGTTACCTCGTTGTTACTACTACTTTCTTTTTTAGATTTTTTATTGAAGAAAGAATATACTTTTTTTATTTATAATGAACATCCATTGAGAATAGTAACAGGAAATTTACTGCATACTGATTTGCATACTGCATAATAGGGTTACATAATAATAATTTTTTCAAAAAACAAGATTATACCTTAAAGTACAATAAAAATTACAGGACTAGTTTATTAAACTGTTGATTATATTATAATTGAGATAAGGACTACTGTAGTACTGTATTATTTGTGCTACTGTAATAATTTATTAATAACAAGCCCTTTTTCTCAAAAAATAATTTTTCTCATGCAAGAAATGCAAGAAACCAGTTTTTATAAAAAAAAATTTGTTGAAAACGCAATTTTTATATACGAAATTGCACGTTTGCTTTTCCATATCAGTTTTTCGAACTTACATAAACCAGTTTTTACAACAATGACTAATTATATTTTAAACATGATCAATTCGTTACCTGAACAATTAAAAGGTGACAAGCATTATCTGGAACTTATCGTAAAAAGTAATGTTACGTTATTTTACATATTATATTTTTCGTTGTTATAAAAACAATCTAACAATTTCAGATTTAAAAAATGACTCCTATATAAAAGCGAACAATATATTTGAAGGTTAGTTTTTTATATATTTATACACTTATGAAATTTGATAATTTAGACTATATTAACATTTGCCTCATTCAATTAAAATACAACGGTGTTCAATCGATTATAACGAATGGTCCAATTAAATATAAAGAAAAATTGATTATAACTAATGGTCCAATTATATATAAAGAAAAATCCAAACCTACAACAAAAAGTATTAAAGCAAAGAAGTTTAAGGGTTCAAAATGGAAATATTCTACAAAACCTAAAGAATTCTCAGAGTTTGACGACGAGGATATAATAATAACTAATAGAATATTATTCATTTATTTCACTTTCATTTCATTTTGCATTTTCATTAAAAAATATAGCATTAAATGTTTTACTTTCACATGTATGATCGTGTTTGTTGTATATAATTTACCATTGATATATCTTTTTTTGATTGAGTGCGCGTTTAGAATTAGCGCATGGCACAATTCTAATCCTTCATTTTATAATAACTACACAGACCTGATTATATTTATTTATTAATTCTTATCGAAAAAAAGACGTGCATAATAAAGAAGGTGAAGCCTGTTTTACCGAATTGGCTATGCACGATCCAATGTTTCATATATGTGTTTCGCAACGAGGCGCGTACTTGTACCAGGGGTTCGTTTGAATTGCTTTAACGCAAGAGAGTCTCGACTAATTAGCGAAAACTTAATTTATTACATTTACTTTTCGTTTAAACCTTTTACACATATTTATTTCTTAATAAAATAAAATTACTTTTAAAAAAAATTACAATTACGATTTAATAAAGTACCTCGCCTAACGAATTGCGTCTCATCGCTTTTTATACTTGATCTTAAATGTATTTGATACATTTTTAATTTCGTTTTTCATTTTATTACGATAGTTTTTATTAGCCCTCATTCGAGTTTCTTTAGATTATCAATAGGTTTATTATACTAGTTGAAGGGGATTAAATTTTAAATCGAATTTAAATTCCATAATGATTATACTGTAATGCACAATAAGAGATGGATTTAACACGACAGATTAAAAACCTGGACAATAAATACCTTCCATCCTTTATTTAAAAACGTGAATGTTTATGAATACATGTTTGCAAATAATTCTAATGGATTCATTTAAATAAATAGAACACACTTCGAAGTTACTTTCAGAATACATATCTTTTCAAGGTCATTTGCTAACACTGAGCATATAACGATGATAAAATAAACGTGAGCATTGTTTTTTTATAAAAATATATATATTTATATTTTCATTTGAAATTAATTGTAATAATATCAAAATTTGTCAACAATACTCTTTACATCAATTAATAACGAAGATAACCTATATATGATAAAATCGTTAGAACATTTGAAATTGATAGAAAATAATAGAATAAACACTTTTATACCTTTTCAAATTATCTTCTTTATTTGCAATTATTTGCTTAAGCTTTTCATTTTTGTCAATCTTTTCTTTAACCCCTTCTAATTCTAATTTGTATCCTAAATTTTGATTTATTAAAAGTTCAATTTCTGATTGCTGATTATTTAACAATTGTACAAGTTGACACTGATAATTATATTGATCTTTAAAATTTATGTATAAAGATTCCTGAGCTTGTATTCTATTGATTAAGATATCATTATTTGTTTTGAGCTGATTGTTTTCTTCTTCTAATTCATTGATCCTTTTAGTTTCACTAATGATTATTATTCGCAAACGGTTATTAATTTATTGTCAATATTATTCTTGAAATAACAATTACTTACTTCAACAACCTTTTGATAGCTAAAATAAATTTTATTAATAATTTTATTGTAACCTTTAAAATGACAACATATATTATATAACATACCAAGCTTCAACAGAGTATAATTAGAATATTTCGCGTCTTTGTCAAAAAAATCACGAAGTTTATTAAACAAATCTTTTTGATTATTGCCTATCCAATCCATTATTTATTTTCTGTTTTATTAGATGTAATTCGATTATGCTTTTAAACGTTTTTTTCCTCACAAATTTTAGTTAGATGATCAAAAAAACAAGAAAAAAAGCCACAAATATAAATGCAAATATATTATTCGTGATATTGCATAAAAGAAAAAATAATCACCAATTAAATTAATGCTCATGTGAAATAGAAATAAATCTATAATTTTAGAAATGGGTGATACCTTTGATTGTCTGGCCATTCTTATATGACTTGTCCGACGAGCAATATGGCTAATATCTGTTTGAATACTTCACCTATTTCGATGCATAAGTATAATAAGTTTATTTGACTTTACGTGGCTATAATAAAATTTTAAAACTAGATGTTGAATTTTAAGAATTTTGAGTTAATTGTAATTGATTAATATCTGTGATCATGATTATAAAAAGTGAATTTAAAAAAAGAAAAGAATACTGTATTTATATAAAATTGATTGTATTTCATACTTGAGTATAATTGGCGATAGGATTTAATTTGAAGGGACGAATTTTGAATTAACTGACTTTAATTCATTTCTCATTGCCTTTAACCAGTGCTATTAAATTTATAACTTTTTATTAAGATAGCAACTTCAATCAAATCTTTATAAACTCTGGTCCTGATGTCTTTCGTTAATATCACTATTCCAAATACTTTCAGGAGATTTAAATCCTGAAAATTTATCACTAGTATTAATTATTTGATTTAAGAAAGTTTAATCATTTGCAACGGTAATAAATTTATTTTCAATGTACAAAAGTAATTTTACTTATGATTTTTATTGAATTATGTATATAGATTAAAATTCGTAAAAAAAATTTTTGGTTTTATTTTATATTTCCAAGATTATATCTTCCTTGTTTTTTACGATTATTAATTTCTGTAGTCTTCAGTTTTTTACTAGATTTATTTTCAATATCAAGATTATTAATTTCTGTAGTCAGTTTATTCACGATTCTATCTTCCATAGCCGTCATTTCATCAAATTGGCGTTTATACTTTTTCTGTTCATTATCCCTAACTTTTTTAACAATTCTTTCTTCCATCCCATTCAATTGATTATTCATTGCATTCAATTGAGCATTAATACGTTCTTCGGCCTCTTCGTTATTAATAATTCTATCTTCTATCACATTTAATTGAGACTTCATGTCATTGAATTGATCATTAATACGTTCTTTG
>QIBA01000086.1 GCA_003225175.1 Acidobacteriota bacterium | reverse complement strand
ATACGAAATAAAATAAAAATTTACAATAACTTTCAGAGAAGCATAATTCTGTTCCTTAAAATAATATTTTATTTGAATTTAAAATTCATTACAAGCCGAAGAAATTAGCTTGGAGTCAAAAGATAAAAATTTAAAATCAACTAATGACTAAAAATTTTACAAAGGTGAAAATTAACCCTTTTTATAAGAATTTGTAAGTAGATCACTCCTATTTCTAATTTGTTGATCATTCAGATGTTGATCATTCAGATGTTGATCATTCAAGTTTGTTGATCAACTGGATTTGTTGATCATCCAGGTATGAAATTTGTACAACAACAAACTATTCCGTCATTAATAAATCACATGGCCCATTAAAATTCTAATATCCAAGTTTTCTATTATATCTTCCAATCTTCTCCCAATTTCCCACTTCGTAACATCCTCCCCTACTTAATTTTGAAACGTCCCGTTTCAAACAAAAATCAAAGGTAATTTGTCTCCCTGATCAAAATATTCTTTTAAATGTTTGACATTATATGAGGATCTAAGTACTTTTCCTTCTAAAGTTCTTAATTTATAGGCTCCTTTTCCTATAATTTCATGTATATAATATGGTCCCTTCCATTTTTGACTCAATTTTCCTGACCATTGTTTTTCTTTTGCGGCATCTTTCAACAATACTTTGGTTCCTATTCCAAATTGTGTTTCTTCTTTGATTCTCTCATTATGTCTTCTTTTTTGTTGGTCCTGAGATTTCCTAATATTTTCCAAGGCCTGACTTCTTTCTTCCGTTAGTTCTACCAAATCATATAATCTCTTCATAATTGCACTTTTTCCAAAGTCTTCTCCTAGTTTAATATCTTCGATGGGTAAAATTGCTTCTCTTCCATAGACCATAAAAAATGGTGTTTTCCTGGTAGTGTTATGTCTTATCGTTCGATAAGCAAATAATACTGATTCTATATGTTCATCCCATTCATCTTCTTTTCCCGATACTTTGGCTAAACTTTCACATAAAGTTCTGTTGAACCTTTCAACTAATCCATTAGTTTGTGGATGATATGGTGACGATAATTTATGTTTGATCCTGAACTTTTCACATAAACCATCTACTACTTTGTTCCTGAAATGTGTTCCTCTATCTGATAAAATTATTTTTGGACATCCATGTCTACAAATGATCCTTTTGTAAATAAATCTCACTACATTTTCTGCGGTTGCTTCTCTCATGGCTTTTGCTTCTGGCCACTTTGTTAGATAGTCAGTTGCTACTAATATATATTTGTTTCCGTTTTTAGTTCTCTCTAATGGTCCTACAAAGTCTATTCCAATCCTTTCAAATGGTCTTCCTACTTCAATTGGATTTAAATATCCTGATCCTCCTTTGTTTCCCCTTCTCTGACATGAATCACATGTCTTAATATGTCTTTCTATATCCTTATACATTCCCTTCCACCAAAATCTTGTATTGATCCTGTTATAAGTTGCATCCTTTCCGAAGTGTCCTCCGATAGGATGATTATGCATTATGAAAATTACTGAATCTATTTTGTCTTCCTTCAAGACTCTCTGTAATCTTTTTGATCCTTTTCGATATAAAATCCCCTCTTTAATCTCAAAGTCTTTTGATTCCTTTTCTAATTGTCTGATCCTGTTTTCAGTCCATCCCTTTAATATGTTTCCTTCCAAAAAATCGATTAAGTCTTGGTATTTGATCCTTTCCATTCCTGTGCTCTCCACTTCTGGTACGTATAATCAGTGTTCCTTTTAATTGATATTTGATTATGTTGATAATTATATATTATATATGTTCCTCTTAGTCCTTCCTGATATAATAATCTTTCTAATTTAATTTTCCTTCCTCTTTTTGTTGTTAATTTCATGATTAAAATTATTTTATTTTTCTAGAGTATTTCCTGAGGGTATTTATACTTTTTCTTCAAATCTGATCCTGGATAATGCGTCAGCATTCGTGTGCCTTTTCCCTGATTTGTGTATTATTTCCATATTACAAATGTACGGTTGTAATCTTGCTATCCATCTTCCAATCCTTCCTTTTAGTATTGCTTTGTTGAATAACCACTTTAATGCTATGTGATCAGTGATTATCTTGAATTTATTTCCTTCTAGGTAATAATCAAATTTTTCAATAGCCCAAACTACTGCTAAACATTCTAGTTCTGTGGTGTGGTAATTTTGTTCAGCAGGTCCCAATGTTTTATTTTCATATGCGATTACATGTTCCTTACCATCCTTTCCTACTTGATGTAATATTGCTCCCAGTGCTATTTTTGAAGCGTCAGTGTATAAAATGAATTCCTTTTCAAAATTTGGGTACATTAATACTGGTGCCGTGATTAATTTCTTTTTAAGTGCTTCAAAAGCTTTTTCCTGATTTTCCTTCCAACTGTTCATAAATTCCTCATCTTCTCTGTTCTTCTCTTTTTCAGATTTCTTCCTTTTCATCTTAATACCGTTCCTGGTTTCCAAAGGTTTACTTTTGAATCCCTTTGTTAACTCATTCAAAGGTTTCGCGATTTTAGCAAAATCTTTGATAAATTTCCTGTAATATTTAGCTAATCCTAGAAATCCTCTTAATTGTGTTATATTTGTTGGTTTTGGATAATTCTTAACTTTTTCTATCTTGGCTGGATCCGTTTTAATTCCATCTTTTCCTATGATATGTCCCAAAAATTTGATTTCTTCAAAGCAGAACTTACATTTTTCTGGTCCTAATTTAAGATTTGCTCCTTGTATTTTTTCAAAAACGTTTTCTATGTCCCTCATATGATCCTGAAATGTTTTGGAGTGGACAATTATATCATCTATGTAAACAGGTGCTACTGTGTAGAATAACTCTCCCAGTACCATCTGCATGGTCCTTTGAAATGTTGCAGGTGCATTTGTTAAACCGAATGGCATTACTGTCCATTCATATAATCCTTCATGAGTAATAAAGGCAGTCTTTTCAATGTCTTTTTCATCCATTTCTACTTGCCAATAACCGCTTGCCATATCCATGGTACTGAACCATTTTGATCCTTCAAATTTTTCTAATAACATATCGATCCTTGGCAAAGGGTGATTATCTTTCCTGGTAATTCCGTTTAATTTCCTGAAATCTATACAGAATCTCCATTTTCCATTTGGTTTGATTACCATTGTTACTGGTGATGACCAAGGGCTGTTAGACTTCCTAATTACTCCTTTTTCGAGCATGTCTTTGATTTCTTTTTCAATATCTTTCTTTTTCTTTGGATTTACTTTGTAAGCCGTTTCTTTAATTGGTTTATGATCCCCTACATCAATGGTATGTTTGGCAAGGTTGGTCCTTCCAAGATCCTTATCATTTTTAGCAAATATATCTTTGTATTTTTGAGTTAATCGATCGAATTCCTTTTCCTGTTCCTGGGTTAACTCCCCTACTTTATATTTTTTGGTATCTTCTTTTTTTATATTGTTGATTTCTTGGTTTAGTCAAAATCTTGTTTCGGTTAATTCTTCTTCTTCATATTCTTCATCAGTATCTTCATCACTTTCTTCTTTTTTAGTAGAGAATTCCACTGGTATATTAACGTATCCTTCTGTTCCTTTGATGTTAACACTTCCTTTTTTCATATCAATTTGTGCGTCAACTTTTTTCAAAGTATTTTCTCCATTTAAAGATAATTCCATATTCAGAATCTTTCCTAGACTTCGTGTTCTAGTTCCATCAGCAGTAACTATTACCACATTTGATGATTGATCTATTTTATAGCCTAATTCCTCCATTAAGTTCCTAGTTATTGCACTTACAGCTGCTCCTGTATCTATTATAGCATCTATCTCAATGTCTTCAATTTCCACTTTAGTTTTCATTGAAGTGAATTTTGATTTTTCCGATATTCCTGCATAGTTGATCCTCTCTCCCCTTTTTACAACTTTAAAAACCTTACTAAATTCTTTTTTATACCCTGGCATCGTTTTTAAAGCTTCCTCAATGGATAAACCACATGGTGCATTCCTGATACGTTCCTCTAGATTTACAGGAAAGACTTTTTGTTTTCTTTCCTTATTCCTTTCTCTAGCTTTTGACATTCTTTCCCTTTCCTTAATAGATAAAGTTGGACAATTTTTGGTGAAATGTCCTGTTGTTTCACAGTTTCTGCATTTAAATTTTCTTTCTCTTACTCGCTGAGCTTTTTGTAGAGCTTCGTTCCTAGTTATTTTTCCTTTTTTATTGTCTTGTATTTCCATGTCAGAATCTTCATCAATTTCCATGTTTCTATCTTGATTAAATCGAAATTTTTGTTCCTTTCGAGATTCTGTCCTAGGTGTTTCAATCATTTCCCTGGTTTTTGATCGAGTATTTCTTTGTGCTGGATAAACTTGATAT
>QIBA01000085.1 GCA_003225175.1 Acidobacteriota bacterium | reverse complement strand
AAGTTCATACTTGTGCTTGTCCACTGTACTGAATTTGTCTCCAATGGATGGAGCTTCAGGTTCTGCTTCGGTGCCAGTGACTATGCCGAACTGATCTGCCGTAATAAGTAGGCCTGTAACCTCATCGTCCCACTTGGGAAAGTTCGTAGTTGTAAGTCTGACACAGCGACCGTATCTATGGGAGAAGTACTGGACCCCATCGGTTTCGGTAAATGCAACCAGACTTCCAGAAGTGGTAGTGGCCATCGTAGGTTAGGTAGACCAATATGTAGAAATAGGCAACAAAGTGCACTTCACCGCTGTAGTGGACCGTAATCTTGGTCGGTTTCTAACGATCTTTCTAACGACCTGTAAACGGTTGCCCTGGTGACGATGGATCAAGCTGAGGAAATTCCTCAGGTAGATCCAGTCTAGCTCGATCACCTGATCTGTAGAACACAGAGATGTAGTAAATGCCAGACCTAGAGAATCGAGTGTGCGGCTCTAAAGGCCCTAGGATTCGTGATGTGAATGCCCTATAATCACTGTAAGCATTGCGAACATCAAGTCCACTGTGAGCACAATGAGCGCTGTCCTCTGTCCACTTCCTGAGTGCTCCGTTCCCTGCGATGACCTCAAGCAGCCGCTGCCAGGTGAGCAGCACCTCCAACAGTGTTGCCGGTGAATGAATCCGCCCAAGGCAGCTTACTGAAGATGAGGCCCAGCCCCGTGCTGCTGTGTCGTCACGAGCCGATGAGCGAGCAAGCCAAGGAGGAACCTGAGGCCTTACACCAACTTTGGACTGGGCATCGGTTCAACCGGATACCACGGCCAAAGACTGGCTCCCTCGTAACCTGCCTTGCTGCTGTGCAAAAAGGTGGTGAAGGCGAAGTGAGGTGAAGTGGGGTGAAGCGAGATGAAGCGAAGAGAAGTCGCGTCGGTGAATCTCGCACAAGTACAAAAAATGATGTCACGTGTCTTCGTGACTACCCGAGCTTATAGAAGCACCGGGCTCATAACCTGTTAAAATAGCCGGTCGCAGTTACATCAATTGTTCTTATTCTACATATTCTAAGGTGGGCAAACCACCGAGCTATATGCTTAACATGAGACTGCTTGTCTCGTACATGCGTGCCATGTGTGTCTCGTGTGCCAGCAATGAAACGAACACCGAGCAGCGGGACGAACTCCACAGGAGGCATGGTCGAAACTCCAACACTCCTCCTCGTCCATGCTTCTGTGTCTCCCTTATCACATACTCTTACACGATGCTCCTCCTGACTCGTAGTAAGGTACCAATTGACGAGTACCAACAGCTGCAATAAAACCCTGAAAAACCTCTTTGAGGAAAACAAAGGGAAAGCACTGCCGTAGTCTGGAATCCACACATCGTATCCACTATCCATTATCTTTTTGAGGAGTACCTGACCAGCTCCTCCTAATTTCATGATGATCGTACATTCATACCCATGTACCTCATGAATTCCTCATGCTTTGCCCGTACCAGTGCCTTCGTTAGAATGTCCGCCGTCATCTCTGTAGTTGGCAGATGCTTGATTTGTATTTGCTGACGTCTGATCGCATCGCGAATCCAGTGGTATTTGATATCGATCGACTTGCTTCGATCATGGTGCTTTGGATCTTCAGTGAGACTATTTGCTGCTAGATTATCACCATAAATCATGACAGGGGACCTATCGAGACTTAGCTCGTTGATAGTTTCATCCTCTATAGGGTCCTCAGTATGCCACCAAGTATCAACCTGAGGTGGATACATGCGTCCCTCGATGAATTGATTTACGTCGTTATAGAGACCACTGATCCAGATGGCCTCCCTTCCTGCCTCAGATAGTCCAATGTATTCGGCCTCCATAGTCGATAATGCGAGCTCTAACTGCTGTTTAGATTTCCAGGAAATCGCGCCTCCGTTCACTGTGAAGATGTATCCAGCAATTGACCTTCGATTATCTGGGTCTGCACCGAAATCTGAATCTGAGAACCCGACCAGTTCGACATCCTTGCCAGTGCTGCCAACACCTTCATTAAGGCCGCCGTATGTAATGCCAACCTTCGTAGTCTGTCGAAGATACCGTAAAACACGCTTCGCAGCATGCTGATGTTCATTCGTTGGGTTGGCATTGAATTTGCTAAGCCGTGATATCGTAAACGCGAGGTCTGGTCGAGTAGAAGTCATCGCATACATGATGCTTCCGTTGATCTGTTGATATGCCTTAATATCATCGAGTTCAGCTAATTCATTAGCTGCCATAGCTAAAATCGTTCCAGCGATCATAGGTGTGAAGACGCCGTTCGCCTTTTCCATTCCGAAGCGTCCGAGGACCGATTCAACATATTTCTCTTGATGAATAGTAATTGTCCGTTTGCTTCGATCTCTAGTGATCTGAAAACCTAAAAATGTCTTGGCCTCTCCAAGGTCCGTCATTCGGTACTTGTCCATCAATTTCTTCTTGATAGCTTTCTTCACGGCATTCGATTTGGTAAATATGAGCATGTCATCCACATAGAGTAAGAGAATGCAGTCATCTCTAATATAGAGGTTGTGATCGAATTCCGAGCGTGTGAAGGCGAGATCCAAGTCCGATGTTAAGAAGGAGTCGATTTCTGCATACCATTCTCTAGGTGCTTGTTTCAGGCCATATAGTGCCTTCAACAGC
>QIBA01000084.1 GCA_003225175.1 Acidobacteriota bacterium | reverse complement strand
AACCAATTTAATCTCTGGAAGAAGCTACACGGTAACGGCGCAGGCAAACGCGAACACGCGAAGCGGGGCCTTCTATAGAGATGGCGCACTCATAAACACAGATTCAGCAGCGCCTTTTAATTTCACGTGGACGCCAGCTGTGTTAGGAAACCACACGTTTGCGGCAACACCGTGGAGTTCCACCAATGGAACAGGAATCAGCGGCGCCACCATCACAGTAAGCTTCACGGTTGTAACAGCGTCACCTACACCGACGCCAACGCCTACTCCGGGTAATTTTGCCGCAGTAATTTTGGCTACGGAACCTGCTAATCTCAAAGGCTACTGGAAATGCGACGAAACAAGTGGAACGACCTTGGTCGATTCCTCTGGTAACTTTAAAAATTTAACTATCACTGGAGTGATCAACACCAATTACTGGCTGGGAGAGACCGGTGAGCAGGGCACATGCTTCCGAACCGATGGAGTAGCAGGTTACGCGAGCAGAAACGACGCCGTAATACCGAGTCTGGATAACACGAATTTCACTCTTTTCGCCCTGTTCAAGGGCGGCACTGACTTTGGCGTCGCGGCTGCCCTGGCTATCTCTAATTCGACAACAGCCAACGACCGGGCGCGAATAGGCCAGAACAAGCCAACCTCGCAGGCTAGTGCTCAAGCCCGAGGCCATAGCACCACCGCCATGGCAAGTAGCTTTTCCGGTGGAACGGCCTTCGACGGAAGCTGGCATTCTGTTGCATTTAGGCGCAACGGAACTGCGTTCAATTTATTTGTTGATGGCACCAGGGTCGCTTCGACTACTGCTATCCTTGCCACCGGGAGCACGTCCAATCGAACGTCCTTGATGCACATTCTGAGGAGCGGAATGACTGCATACGCTAAGGGTAGCGTCCAACATGCCGCGATTTGGAATAGAGCGTTGTCAGATAGTGAGATTGTGGCCATACAAACAGCTAGAACTAATCCTACGCCGACGCCGACTCCTTAGCCCGACGCCAACTCCGACAGCGAAGGCAACAGCTACGGCTACGCCCAGGCCGTGAGTGCGGATGAACCGATTCGATGAACAACGAGCACTTTTGCTTTAGTCGGGCGTTTCCCTGAGGCGTCGTCGGATTCTTGCGTCGGGACTTTTTTGATCGGTACGCGAATTTATCTTGGCACTGTTTTTTCTCGGGTGTTGTCTGGGGTTCAACGGGCGGCGCGTATGCCTTTTGAGCGAAGCAAAAAGATTGTTCGCCTGTTCAAGCGCGAACTGATCGTTATCAGCGCGTGTTGCAGGATGATCGCACCCCCAAGTTCCGCGAAGTTGCTTCGAGCTTTGGCTACCGGCTACTTGTGTATGCCGTTCGATTGATACCAGACTTCATCCCTCGAATCGGACATTTGGACGATGCGGTAATTATTCCAGCATTGGTTTTTGCTGCGCTTCGCTTCGTTCCGCGCGAGCTTGAGCGCTTCCAGCGTAAGCATATACTTCATCGTAAACCCGAATCACAGCATCGTGTGAACGGCTGCTGTGCATCGCGTAGCCAATCGCATTATCCGGCGTGTCAAACCACAGTCGACCGAACGGCAGAACATCGGAAATCAGATCGACGCCGCGATGATCCCGTCGGGTCGAACTTCGTAGATGTGCATTCCAATTATGGCACGAGTGGCGGAGGGAAGGTAACTCGTGCATACCTACATCAAAACTAAGGAAGTGCCCGATTAACGTGTCGGACTATCTTACACTTAGTCGGATTTCCTTTCGAAATCTCGGTCCAGAAGAAAGAAGCGCGAAACCGAGGATCGCGACTAAGTCGCTGTCAGTTAGTAGCTTGCATTGTTTTTCCTGCACGTGGTGAAGTTTGGCACTGGATTTGCTGTCCTTAGGTATGTACGGGAAAAAGGGTAAACAAGGCGGAATCTTAAAAAACAAACATCAGAAAAGAAAGTTATAAATTATGAAAAACAAGTTCATGTTTATGGTCAGCGCGGGAGTGCTTGCTCTGACAAGTCTCTCTGCAAATGCCGATACGATCTCTATCGGCCCAGTCTCGACCGCACCTGACGGATCGGGCGGTACGTTGTGGACTTACCCGATCGTTTTTGATAACTCCACCATAAGTTCCACGCAGCCCACGTCTTTTAACATCAACGATTTTGGTGCCCTGAAGACAACGGGTTCTTTGCCTACGGGTTTCACCTTCAGTCCGGGGGTAAGTTTTAACCTCGACAACTCGCAGTTCGTTGGCCCTAATTTTGGACTTCCGGGGTTTCTGCCCAATAATCCGACTGTGCTGGACATAGTAGTCAAGTTTACTGCGAACGCCAACATGGGGTTACCTTCTGTTACCTTCAATCTGGTTCTCGACACGGCCACCACTGGGTTGGGCGGGTTTGCCAACTTCTTCTCGCAGGACATTGTTCAAACTGGAGCTCTGGCAGGGAGGCCAAACCAGGTTCAGCAGGAGACCATAACGCCGCATGGCGTGCCCGGCGTTCCGGACGGCGGCGCGACTGTGATGTTGCTCAGCGCGGCCCTCGGTGCGCTTGGTATAGCGCGGCGGTTCTTAAAGATTTAGCAGCTCCAAAAAGTTTCCCGCGACACAAGAGTGGCCGTCCTTTATAGGCGGCCATTTTTTGTTTGTACGCCAGACACGGGAGAGTGGGCGTGTATCCGATGTCTTCTGGCAACTCGCGTCCGCCGGATTGCTTTTCCCGGACGTTCTCCAAAGAGCCAGCCCAGAAAGTGGCGTTTCAAACAGAGCGCCGCTTTCGTAAGAGAATCAACTAATGACACGGGTGACAACATTCACGATTGCCGCCATTGCTTTATATTGCTGTACGGGAGCGGCAAACTCGCAGCCTGTCACGTTTGAATCCGCGTGTTCATGTCGCGACGCCCAGAACATGCGCCACCAGCACTCCCCGAAACGCAACCTTGCCCGGATAACAAATCACGACTAGAAAAAAACGTGAAAGCAACGCGCGCATTAATCCTGGTAATGATCGTGAACACATTCTCCTCCGTCCTGGCCAAGGCAGAGTCTCCGAACATGATTGGCGAGTGGAACCTCGAGATTACTTTTGCCAATGAGCAACACCGTTTAAAGTTTGGGGAGGTGCGAACCCTTCCGAGGCAAAGTGGACTCGGGGTGAGGGAAGCTTGGTGACGCTTTCTGGTCGGGTGGAGTTTCTAATCGGCAACGTGGGACGCGACGCGGGGACATTAACGTGCAAGGGAAACTTTGAAACCGCCGATCTGATCACAGGCGAAGCTGATTTTTCTCCACTCGTGGGAGAGCGACCCTCGAAGCTCGGCACATTCAAAGCTGTTCGCGCGAAAGAGTAGCGCCCAAGTCGCAGTTCCCACTGGACGCTTGTCATCTTGCCCGGCGCAACATCAGCTTCGAATGGACCGAAGCGGCCGGCACAACGCGAACATACACTTTCCCTGATTCAGACCACGACTAAAACGCTGTATCTCGGATTCATGTATAACTCGGCTGACACCAAGTGGGATTTGTTGGCGAAACTGGACAACTTCTAATGAAGCGCATCATCTTACTTTTTCTCTTGTTCGCGCTCCAAGCAGGTAACGAGCTTATTGCTGATGTCCCGACATATAACGACAATAATTCGGTTACGCCTTCATCTGGAACAGGTGCAGTTACACCAAGTGTTCCAGCAGGAGTAGCTACTAACGACATTTTACTTTGCTGTGTTCAATCGAGTAATCAGGCAATCTCTGTTCCAACGAATTCCGGGGTAGGCGCACCAACATGGACGGAAGTCACAAATTCACCGCAATCAATAGGCACAGCAGCAAGTGCTGGGGCTGTCAGGCTTGCTGTATTCTGGCTTCGCTATAACGGGACATCGCTTGGCACAGTCACCGTAGCTGATTCAGGAAATCATACCATTGCGCGGATCCAGTACTATCGCGGCTGTATTACATCAGGGAATCCGTGGGACGTTACCGCTGGTCAGACGGAAACAGGAACCACGACGACAGCTACATTTCCATCCCTAACTACAACGGTTAGCAACACCCTGATTGTATTTGTCGCAGCTAACGCCGTTGATAGCAACACAAGTCAGGCTACCGGCATGGCTGCCAATAGAAATCTGACTAGGAATGTTGGTATTTCCGGGACAGAAACTATAGTAGCTAACAGCATTATCTCTGGAAATACCAACTCTGGCACTGGCGGCGGAATTGACGCAGGTTGCGGTAATCTGGCAGCAGCTGGTTCTACGGGAACATTCAAAACGTCAATGACAGGATCATCAGCCAACTACGCGGAAATGTCGATCGCGCTTAAGCCGCCCGTAACAGTGGACGTGGCTGGCCCCAGCCGATTTCTATTCTTTTTCCCATGAAAAAACTACTCTTACTGCCAATCCTTTTAGCTGCGTCGCTGGCGCACGCCACAACGTGGAACACCAACGGCACGGCTGCCGACGTACAAGCTAAGATTAACGGCGCTGTGGCAAATGACACCGTGGTCATTCCGGCCGGCACGTTTAGCTGGACAACCCAGGTCACGGTCAACAAGAACATCACCTTGAAAGGCCAGACGGGAATTGCTCAATATCTCGCCTCCCGAGGGACAAGGCTGCCGGGTGACTGGCATCACCTTCCGAGGATCGGCAACCACTCTTACGTTCGGAAATACCGGCATCGCGTTCAACGCCGGTGGCGTGGCGGCCAATTTCCTGATGCGGCTGGATCATTGCCATTTTGACAAGCTTAACCGCGCTGAGAATGTGCTGGCGTCAGGGCCAAACTACGGTGTCATCGATCACTGCGTTTGGGACATTACTGCTGGCGATAGTTTATTCACCTATGGCGGTGAAGGGGATCAGGGTAATGTCTCTTGGGCCAACTTCTCAGCCTTTGGAACCAAGAAATTCCTGTTCGTGGAGACCAACACGATCCGCTCCACCAGTACCAACATCAATCAGGTATTGCTTGGAAACACCGACACCGGCACTGGCGCGCGAGTCGTCTACCGATACAACTTTATGCACAACATCCTCATTGAGGATCACGGCACAGAGGGTGGCGCGGTGCGCCCTGTACGTTGCCGTGAGCAGTATTTCAATGAGCATAATTGGAGCTACCAGTACACTCCCGATGGTCAAAGAGGCGGCAACGTCATTGCGCACGACGAACTCTATACCGGGCAACAGCAGGTAAATCACTGGATTTGCAAGCCAAACTGTTTCCGCAGTGCCAGTGGCCGCAGCGAGAGCGTGTGGGGCCAGGCAGACGGCGCTTCGCCATGGGACCTAAATGACGACGGAACCGGAAACCCTGCTCCCTGGGGTCAACTGGGACACATCTTTCTAGCTGGCACGGCTACGTGGCCCACTACCATTTCGGGGGGCACCGCTACTCTGATTGATGCCAGCAAGAGCTGGACAATGAACCAATGGGTTGGCTACAGCATTAGGAACGCCAACCCCGCAGCGATACCCTTTGGTCTTGGTTCCTTCGTTTTGAGCAACACCGCAACGACCATCACCTACTCTTACTACACCGGCACCGACACGGCGCGTCACCTCACGTTCGCCGTGGGCGACCAGTACGAGATACGTAAGGTTTACCAGGCGCTGGACACCGCTGGAACTGGGAAAGGCGACTTGATTGTGAATGTCGCAGCCAGCCCTTCACCATTTCCGCGCAACAGCGTGACGGGCAACGCTACTGCACCGCACTGGGTTAATGAGCCAAGTATTTCGTGGAACTGCCGCTTCCATTCCGTAAGCGGAGCAGACACACCCTACGGCTTTGGTTCGGACATCCCGTTTTTCAAAACACCTAGGGACTATCTCAATCTCGGACTTGGATTTACTGGTGTCCCGGCAGCGGCTAAAAGCCGACTACTAGCGGCAGTGAACGGCTTTGATTATGTTGGCGACTACATTTATCCGCACCCTCTAGTCAGCGGTGCACCGGAACCGACTCCAACCCCAACGACTACAGCTACGCCGGCCGCCACATCTACGGCAACAGCCACATCTACGCCTACCCCAACAGCAACGCATACGCCTACCCCGACAGCGACAGCGACCTCCACCCCTACGCCCAGCGCCACAGCCACGTTTACGCCGCTGCCGACTCCAATGGCAACCCCATCAGCTACGCCAAGCGCCACCTTTACCCCGACAGCCACAGCCACGTTCACACCCACCCCGACAGCGACAGCGACGCACAGCCCAACGCCCAGCGCAACCGCTACGGCCACGTTTACGCCGACTCCGACAGCCACGGCTACTTACACCCCGACGCCAACGCCGACACCGACCTCAACGCCAGCATTGATCGGATTAACTTACAATGGGGGGACTCCATTTGTTAATGGAACGAATCTAATCTCTGGAACAAGCTATACGATAACGGCACACGCAAACGCCACCACGCAAAGCGTGGTATTCAAAAGAGACGGCGCCATCGCAAAGACAGATTCTGCGACTCCCTTTGATTTCACATGGACACCAGGTACGATAGGAACTCACACGTTTGTTGCAACACCATGGAGTTCCGCAGGAGGGGCGGGAAGCAGCGGAGCCTCTATTACAGTAACTTTTAATGTAGTGGGAGCATCATCTACTCCAACGCCGACACCGACACCTACAGCTACGCGAACACCTACAGCTACGGCAACGGCGACACCTACAGCTACGGCAACGGTCTAGGGCCGTGCGGAACATTTGTTACCATACAACCTTCTTTGCCAGCAAATACAACCCGATTTAACGATACTGGCTTAAGCGCAAACCATTGGTATTGCTATCGCGTGGGGGCATTCAACGGGGCAGGTCATTCTTCTTGGTCGAACTCAGTGTCAATTAGGGCTCACTAAAGGACAGCGACGAGCAGAAAAAACGCGATAATAACGGGCAGCTTACGTACGCTCGTTGAATTTGTCCGGGTTGTCGCGCGCATTCGCGCAAGCATGGTCCGGAGTCGAGAACATTCGAACCGAACGCCGGTCGACGAATTGTTGTACAGAGGCAGGAAGACGTTCGGAAGCGGTGAAGCCGACGCATCAATTATCGAAGACCGCATTCAAAAAGCGAGATTTCTCGCCGGTGTTGGAGGACAATCTTGATGCGGTACGTCGACAAAGCGATGAGCGGAAACGAATTTAATGACAGATGCCGAAGACTGTTGGCGCCGGCTCGTGTTTTCGATCGGCATCTAGCACCATCCTGAGCGGCGGGACAACGCGCGTTAGTGTGGCAATGAAATGGCAACAGCGATCTCGGTGCCGATTGCGCCACGAGGTATATTATTGTGAATTCTTGTTCTAGTAAGTCTCTGAGCCGAATTCTCCGTCGCTGACGCGAGTGCAAATTTTCATCTTTGGCCTAACTACTGCCGTTGTGCGGATGATTTGGCCGCGGTCGTTCATGGTGATGCTGTAGCCGCGGCGCAGCGTCGCGTCAGGTCCGAGCACCCGCAGAATTCCTTCGATGCTACCGAAACGGCGCCTTGCGTTTTCAATCAAGCGCGCAGGGCAGGCGACCAGCCGGCGATGGAGATCGGCAAAATGGTTGCGGCGCATCATCAGCTCGCGCACGGGACTGCGTGCTTGCA
>QIBA01000083.1 GCA_003225175.1 Acidobacteriota bacterium | reverse complement strand
GAGAATCAGGCAATAAGGTATAGCGATAAAATTTTGGACAATTTTGTCCACTTTTTCTCCCGCGGACAAGTTTTATGACGGAGTTGCTTCTTTTATTTCGTTTTAAAATATATATTTTTTTTTTTTCAGGATAGCTTGGCCGAACTAGATGACGAAACCCGAAACTGATGAAACCGATGACGAAACCCGATGCCGAAGTCTAAAAGTCAAAATCCTAAAACTAAATAAAACATTAAAAATAAAAACGAACTTTGCATTTACTTTTTAATTAAATGGTTCAATTATTAGTTTATTACTGATAACTTTATTTCATTTACATTATTTACATTCGTATTATAAACAAAAAAATTACATTTTATTTCAAAAACATTGCTGCTAGTTCTGCTGGATTATAATCCTCTTCTTGATTAAAATCTTCCAAATCAACTGGTTCATTCATTTCACCTTCTAATTCCCGATTATCATCTCCATTAGCATTTTGCAAAAATCTTGATAAATCCAACATTTTCTCAATTTCCAAAGGTTCTTCAGCAATTACTTCTAAATCATCATTAGGCTGGTCATTAAACATAGTTTCGTCCAAGTTTACTTCTTCTTCATCTTCATATAGTTCCGCATCTTTCAAAACCTGTCTAATTTCTTCTTCAGATTTTCCTATTCCATGATATGTTAATTCAGATTTATTGGCAATATAATAGGAATGAATCTGCGCAATTGCATCAAGATTTTCCACTAACAGCCTTGTACGACGTGTTCCATGAATCCAACCACAAATTGACCAAACACGCTCACAACTTGCAGCATGTGGTGAAATTGAAAACAATTTGACTGCAAGGAATTGAAGATATGGTGGATCTGCGTGACAAGTTTTCCACCATTTCAGAGGTGCATCAAAATTACGGATATAGGATGTATTATAAGGAGGCTGGTGTAATTGATAATCACGTAATTGTGACATGAGCACTTCGCCAGCTTTTCGTTTACTATGATTGTTTTTCCTTAGCATAATCATAATTTCAGGTATATTCATCATTTGTTGCCAAATTGTAGCCGCTGTAGTACATATCCGAATAAATTGAGTTTCAATAATTCCAGTTCCTATAGTGATTTTAAATAAATTTAAAGAATATCTGTTAAATAATTATTTTTTATTGTTATAAATAAATAATTCATTTGAAGACAATTGATTAATAAAATAAAATTGGCTTACCTTGATATTCAGGATGCAAATAATATGCAAGCAAATGTTCGTCAAAATCAAATTCATTAAAGCGATTATTAAAACTTTCAACACAATGCCGATAAAACATTTTATGATCTAATTCTGGCATATTTTTTATAGCGGCTTCCAGTTGTACAAGTGAAAAGAAACAATCAGCAAGATTGGCTTCTTGTCCTTCTAACTGAATTATCAAATCTCTTATTGGCTTAATAATAGCCGCTAAATCTTGAACATCTTGAAAATACCCTCTTTTACGCATTATAATATTTTTTACATTTTCATTGGTGATTACATTTGGATTTTCGTTTATTACTTCTTTTAAACATGTTTCCAGCCGACATATTGATTGAAGCATTTCATATGCTGTGGTCCATCTTGTATGGATATATGTTTTTAGACCTCCTCCTTTAATATTCTTTTCTTTAATCTTATCTTCAAGAAATTTATGAGGTAAATGGCTTTTTTTAAAATAAGCTGTCACTACATTTGACCAGTTTAAAATTCTAGTTGCAAATGCATATTTAACAAAATCTTTGGTAATTAGATTGAGACAATGTGCTATACATCAGATATTGAGAATATGGGGAAATTTTTGAGTAATAATTTGTCGTGCTAAATTAATGTTTGAACCAGCATCTGTAACTATTGCTGCAAATCTCTGAATTCCAATATCATTTAAAATTTCTTCAATTTTTTCTGCAAGATATTCACCTGTGTGACTTTGATTTGATAAATCCTGTATGCGCCAAAGAATATCCTTTCCATCTGAAGTATGGAGTATAAAATTCCATAAAGATTTTCCTGTCGGATCTGTCCAACCATCTAACGCTGCATGCATATGTAAAAAAATTAATTATTAATAAAATATAATTAAAATCTAAAAATAAAAATAAAAATTATTTACCCAAAGTTAGATTACTCTCTTTTTCAAGTAATCGATAAACTTTTGTATTAACACGAAGAATTTCATCATCCAACAAACTTCCAGAAAGAGTTTTTCTATTAGGTGGATCATATGATGGACGTAATTGTTTAACGAAATCAATAAAAAATGGGTGTTCAATAAGACGCCAGGAAAGTCCACAACACACGAAGAGTTTAATAAGTGATATTTCTATATTAGCCTTCTTCTCTTGAGATAAACTTTGAGTTTCAAAAAAATCTTCTAAGTTTTTTTGCTCATTTGAATTTCGTTTCTTTCCAGTCACATTTTCTGGAGACTTTTCACGTGCTTCTACAATATATCTCACTGCTTCCTTAATTTCTGGATTAACTTTATTGCAGTCAATTAAGATATGACGTTCTAATGTTGATGCTTTTCCCCGTAGCCATGATGTTGAACAAGCAGAACAAGTTGCAGACCGGTGACCATCACCTTGATCTGGACCTTCAGTAAAAAAATTCCATATTATTGCGCGTGGCCTTCCACCTTTTTTTTTTTGTTCTAGTTCAATAACTTCGTCTGACATTACTACTTTTATTGAACAATAAACATACAAAGAACAGTTTTTTTAAAAAAAAACATTTAAAAAACATGTTACATTTCTGATTTTATACATTTTATTCTTTGTATGGGGGTTAATTATCTATACTAAATAAATATTAGGTAACGTATCAAAAAAATTTAATTGATCATGAGTTTTAATTTTAAGTTTAACTAACTAACTTTATATAGTAAATAAATTACAATATAAAAAATTAAAATATATTAAAAAAATTTTAGAGTTTTGCAAACATTTCTGCTCTAATTTTGGATTTCAACACAAGTTTCAGGTTCCGGCATTGGTTTCGGCTTTCAGCATCAATTTCAGATTTTGTCATCGATTTTGGATTTTATCATCGGTTTCGGGTTTCGTCATCGGTTTCGAATTTCGTCATCAGTTTCAGGTTTTGGCATCAGTTTCGGGTTTGGGATTTCGGAATATAAATGATAATTCCAAAATTAGGTTTTGACTATTGCCAAATCCATATTTATTTCGGCATATATAGGTTTCGGCACCCAACACTAGTTTTTTTATATGATGTTATCAGGTGATCACACATGACCTTGATGATGGATCATCATATACTGCGCCACAATTAGAACACTTTTATCATAATTAACATTTTTATCACTTTTGTTCTGATTGTTACTTTTATCATTATTATAACTTATTCCACTTTTATCATAGATATCACTAGATAAGATC
>QIBA01000082.1 GCA_003225175.1 Acidobacteriota bacterium | reverse complement strand
TTAACTGCCTCTATAATGTCAGCGCCCGAGCTCTGCCACAGGCGTACCATATCCGGAAGAAGCGACGGCGGGTGTTGTCCGTCGGCGTCCACCACGATTACCCGTCGCCCCGGGCGCGCTCCAGCCCTGCGCAGAGCGCTGACTCTTTGCCGAAGTTGCGGCTCAGGCGGAGAGCACGGACCGCGTGACAGCTTTTCGCTTCGGCTGCTATCGCGCGCCAGGTATCGTCAGGTGAACCATCGTCAACAAGCACGAGTTCGTAGGGCAAATTGCATCGGCCTTAAAGAGCCGCGGACCGCTGTCAAAACAGCTGGCAGATGAGCGGCTTCGCGAAAAACGGGCATAACAACCGAAAGCAAGGGCTGTCTTGTTTCCGTGTTAGGTGTTTGGGACTCGTCCATAAGCAGCAACTGTCGTGGCGGGCACGAATACCTTGAGACGCGCCAGCACAGAGGGTAGCGCGAAGCCGAATTTAGCTGCGATCAAATCCAACGGAAAAGCATGCGGGTAAGGAAGCTTGCGAACATCGGTCAGACCGGCTCGACGCATCAACGAACTCAGTGTTTGTAGATCGAAGTAGAGCACATGCTCAGGCATCTTGAAAGATGGCCAACGGTGACCCATCAACTTCCTCAATACATCGCCTATGTCGGGAGTAGCGAGAAAAATGTGGCCCCCGTCCCTCGCACGGTTGGCCAATTGCTTGACGAACGATAGGGGTATGTAAACGTGCTCGATTACCTGCGTCGCGATCACGCAATCGAATTTGAGCTCAGGCGGAACCTGTTCAACGCCCCCGACAAACACTTCAGCGCCTGTCGCGCGTGCGATCTCCGCCCCCTCGCGCGAGAATTCCGTCCCAACGCGGCGATTAAAGAATAAGCGCGCCTCGTCAAGCAGGTATCCATAGCCGCAGCCGACCTCCAGCAGGTCGCCGCTGGTTAATCCGCGTTTGGCAAGATTGTGCAGGAGGCGTTTGAATGTCGCACGCAATGCTGGCTGTTGTGCAACGTAGCTGGTGTCCGCGTAACCGCACGCGCCGCCTTCGTAATACGACGATTGGCGATAGGTCTCCTGCATCGCGCTCTCGACGAGTCGTGGATAAAGGTAGTGGACGCCGCACGCCGTGCAGTGCGCCACGTTATAGGGTCCGGGTAAACGAAAGGGACACTGGCGCTGGTCGCTGTCACATAGGGGACACGCGGGATATTCGAGGTTCGTGCCGATCTCTGCCCCTCTGTGTGTGATATGCATTGTATCTAAAGCGCCATCCACGCAATCTTCACCCGAGAGTGACCACTCCGCTTAATCGGCGCGCGGAAAAGACACGTACTGAATACGATCACAAACGCAAACCCGCAAGGAGGCTAACTCACCCGCCTGTCGAGCCGCAATCCGCCGCGATCTTGCAGGCCACGCGCCTGCCACTAGATGACGCTCGTCCAGCGCCAGGAACAACCGTCAAAACTGATAATTCATTACATCCCTCGTTCAGCGGAACATCCATTTTTTGGTTGACATGGTTCTATCATTTTTGCGAAACACGCCGGCATGGTTCATCAGCTTGGGTATTCACTGCGTATTCTCGCAATAAATATTGTTGCGATCGTCCTCTTAGTTGCATCCATCTCGGCATTCGCTGGGACAGACGTTTTGACCTGGCATAATGATCTGGCTCGAACCTGACGAGGCGATGCAGCTTTCTGCTAAAGTCGACCGAACTTTCCAGCCCGCCGAGGCGTCGTCCGCTGCGGCTGATGAAATGGAGAGTGCCTTTCGAGAGCGCGTGAGGTATGTGGCAACGATGGATAATGCGTATCAACGGGCTCAGCGGCTAACTGAGACGTTGAATAAACCGGGCGGCCTGCCGATCCCGCGACAAAAGCAGTCCTATAAACGATCCTTAGACCTCTAAGGGGATCAATAGCCTTCTGGCCACGAATTACATCAGTAATCCCTATTTGCTGTCAAATATGTTTAACATAGGAGATACGTTGAAGCACAGGCCCAAGCTCTCGCAAAACCTGCTGGCGTTGGCCTTCTACGTCATCCTCTCGATCGTTGTAACTTGGCCTGCTCTCGTCCATCTTCGTGATCGAGTGTTGGGCGCTTATCCGGGCGACAATTTTCAGTTTCTCTGGGCGCTCTGGTACACGGCACATGCCATCATCGATCTACATCGCTCCCCTTTCTTCGACCCCTCTATTTATTTTCCGTTTGGCTTTAGCCTGTTTAGAAATTTAGGGGAAGTTTCACCGGCGACTATTCTGGTATCCGTCCCGCTCACACGGTCGCTGGGCGAAGTTGCCACATATAACCTGCTGATCATAACCTCTTTTGCTCTGACAGGCTTCGCGACCTTTCTGCTGGCACGTGCGTTGCGAGCTGGCTTCCCTGGTGCATTGGTCGCAGGAATAGGTGTTGGGTTTTGCTCCTACCATTTCGCGCACGCAGGCGGACACCTTTCACTCGCTTCGACTCAATGGATACCTTTTTTCTTTTTATATCTCGAACGCACGGTGCGACAACCTGGTCTTCGTCACGGTCTCCTGACTGGGCTGTTTTACGGCTTGAGCGCTTTAGTTAGCTGGTACTATGCTTCGTTATTGCCCATAGCGGCCGTTCTCTATCTCAGTCTTCGTCTCAATTACTTCAAGCACCCAAAGCGATTGGCTCGGCTGATCAAACCTGGGTTAGCAGCGGTCGCCTGTAGCGCTGTGCTAGTACTTCCATTCGCGGTGCCTTACGTGCTGGCGCTAAAGCATGGAACAATGGAGACGCGGTCTCTTGAAGAATCACAGGCGTTCTCGGCAAGCGTGGCTGATTTCTTTATTCCTTCAGTTCGCCATCCGCTTTTTGGTCGCTGGATAGCTCAACATTGGCGCTCCGGCGCCAATGGCCTCTGGGGAGAGTGGGAAGTTTATCTGGGAACCTTGATCGTTCCCCTAGCTTTGTTAGGTATCATCCGTTCCAAGGATCGGCGCATTACAGCCGGGTTAATCGCAATGGGTGCAGGGGCGTTCGTGTTGGCCTTGGGTCCGACTCTATACTTCGTCCATCCGCCTTCGCTTCGCAGTGCTGCAAACCTCGCGCCACTTTCTCACATCCCTTTACCCGTCCTGGCGCTTAAAGACATTCCACCATTTAGTTTTCTTCGCTGTTGGGCCCGAATGGGCTTGTTTTTAGAACTGGCTGTCAGCCTATTAGCGGCGAAAGGCTTGACCTACCTCCTCGAGCTGCTTCCTCGCCGGGCTATCGCCCGGCATGCCGTCGCTATTATCGTCATAAGTCTGGCAACACTGGACAGTATGGCTGTTCCTTTTGGAATGGCGCTGGTAGCGCCGCGGCCGGTTGATCGCTGGCTAGCCGCACAGCCGGGAAAGTTTGCCGTCATGGAATACCCTATTCCGGAGCATGCCTACAGCGGTCCCGCGATGTACTCTACCCGTCTCAGCGGTAAACAAATCATCATGGGTTACGGAAGTAACCCACCCAATTTGCGTTACTTTGAGACACTGAGCACGTTTCCTTCACCCCAGGCGCTCGATCTTTTGCAACGATGGGGAACGAGATTCGTGCTCGTTGATGAAAAGCTTTATCAGCGCGGCAGTGAATTCTGGCAGCTTTGGCAGACCTGGGCTTCCTTGGAACCGGCAATTCGGGATAGCAGCCGCTTACAGGAAGTCACAGCGTTGGAAGGGATTCATGTCTACAAATTAAAGAGCCGGGAGATTCAGCCTTTGAGCGGGGAATTAGTCTCTAACCCTGGATTTGAATCTGAAAGCGGCGGCGAGATCCAGGGATGGACACTAGTAGGTCACCCGAGAATCGGTCGCTCTGGCACTAAGGCGCACAACGGAAGCAACAGTTGCTGCGTCACAACCTCCGACTATCTCGTGTCCAATCCCATTCCAATTGAATCGGGTCGCTGTTATCTTCTTGAGCTCTTTAACCGGCGCGCGAGAAGTAAACCCGCACAGGTTCGTCTTCAGGTGATATGGCTCGACGCAGCACAACATCCTTTGGAGCCTTCCACCGCTGCTATTCGTGTCGTAGAAGCGACCGGCCAATGGCAGCCTGCGCGCGATGAGTTCCTCGCTCCGGCAGGGAGCCGTTACGCGATGATCTACGCCGTTACACACAGCGGCACCGCGTGCCTCGATGATTATTCGCTTCGCGAGATCTCTTCGGATTGCGAGCCGAACCTGAGCGCGATTCCAAATCCAGCGGTGCGATCCCCTGGCGCAAAGCAAAGCAGGAGTTCAATTTCCTGGAACAGTCACTCCGGCGCTGGCGCGCACGTGGGCTTGTCCATAAACGGCCAGCCCGAAACGCGTTTTGCGGAGGGCCCTGCTGGAATGAGGATTTTTGACATCGAAACGGGGTCAAGATGGGAGTTCCGGCTTTATGACGGCATGAGCAGCGCACCCGTGAGAACAACGGCCGTCACGTCGGAAACAATTCCACCGTTAAGCGCATCGCCGGTGATTTTCCAATCGCCCTCAGCGCCGGGAAAAACTACGATCAGCTGGAACATGCCCAACCATTCCGAGGCCGAGGTATGGGTTTCCCACGACGGCAACCCTGAGCAGCTCTTTGTCCGCGGTGCCAGCGGCTCCCAAGACGCACCTTGGATCGCTCGCGGTAGCACCTACGAGTTTAGACTTTATGCGGCGCTACCTAAGCGCAGACTGATCGGCAAGTTGACGGTGCGTGCTACGGAGCCCTCGCCCTAAAGAGCGCTGGAGCGCTCTTTGAGCATCTCTCACTCTGCTTGCGTGTGCGTGTAATCGAATCCGAAAATTCCTTCCAGCGAGAGCAATCCCCGCACGTGAACGATAGCTGTCATTCCCAAAAGCCCAAGTTTCCGCTGCAGCGGGAAGTGGCGGATCGACGAGGGCCAGGCTAACGCTGCCTCGACTGAAGATCGGATTCGATTGATTCAGCTACTATATAACGAGGCCGGCCTTTTACCTCTTCGTAAATCCGGGCAAGATATTCACCGATGATTCCGAGGCTGATCATTAGGAAACTTCCGATGATTAGCTCCAAGAGAATGACGGTGGCGAAACCGCTGACCGCTTGCCCTGCCAGTTTTAGGTACAGGGTCTCCACCCCCAAAATGACTGACAAGCCCAGGAAAACCGCGCCTGCAAATGTAACCAAATGCAGTGGAAACGACGAAAAGGCAGTTATTCCGATGAGAGCAAGTTTTAGGCGTTTTAAAATAGACCAAGTCGATCTGCCTGCGGAGCGTGGAGCTACTTCGAAAGGAATCTGCACAGTAGTGAAACCCATCCAGACAGTCATTCCCCGAAAGAACACATTACGCTCGCGCATTTTTAACCACGCATCGACGGCCGTGCGATTCATCAGCTTGAAATCCGATGCGCCCTTAAACTGAAATCCGGACAGTTT
>QIBA01000081.1 GCA_003225175.1 Acidobacteriota bacterium | reverse complement strand
ATGTGGGGTGCGATCTTCTTGTCTTTGACCAGCCAGTCGAGGGTTGCTCCCGAACCATAGGCGGTATCAGCCGCGAGCCGCTTCGGCTTAATGTCGAAGCGCTGCTCGGTTCGCTCGATCATGGTCTTCGCCGCGCCGACTTCGGCCTGGCGGATCGCGCGCGATGCCTCGACATCCATGATGATGCCCGACTTCACGTCGACTAGATAATTGTCGGCGTAAGCAAAGAACGCGGGGCCGCGCATCGCGCCGGTCCATTGCGCGGCCGGGTCTGACGGCGACACAAACTTCGGCGTAACCTCGCTAGCCGCCCCGAATGCCGCGTCATCGAGCGTGGCGAGATACTCTTTGGTTGCCCGGCTCACTGCCTGCGCATCCAGCTCCTTGCTCCACTGTGTTCCGGGAATCGATCGCTGCTTGTTGGCATCGGCCATAATCAAGCTGGCATCCACCGCAAAACCTTCTCCGCCAACCAGCCCGGCCGCAATGCAAGCGCCAACAACACGCTCGAAGACGCTTCGGAAGACGCCGCTATCGCGGAAGCGATCGTTGCGGGCACCCGAGAACGCCGAATGGTCCGGTATTGCGTCCTCAATCGACAGCCCGCAAAACCAGCGATTGGCGAGGTTCACTCGCACATCCCGGCATAGCGCCCGCTCCGAGCGGATCGCGAACAAGTAGCCGACGATCAGCATTCGGATCATCAGCACGGGATCGATCGAGGGACGACCAAGCTGCGGATAGTAGGGTGCCAGCTCGGCGTGCACCCAACTCAAATCAAGAACGGCTGCAATCTCGCGTACCGGATGATCGTCCGGTACCGCGTCGAGGCTGAATGAATAGAACAGTTGCCCCTGATCTCGGTCGAGCCGCCCCATCATGGTCCGCATCCCTCGCGAATCGCATCGATGGAACGGAATCACTGACCCAAAAAGCCTTCAACCGCCTTTTGCAACAAAATCGGCACAAAGCAGACATCCGGACGCGCTCAAGCGACGTCCGCTTTTCGGGGTAAAGCGGACATTGCCTAAACGCCCTCCGATGTCTGCTTTTGACCCAAATGTATGGTCCGGCCGTGCGTAGCAAGAAGATTCGATGAATTGGTGGTGAGCGGTCTTGCATTAATGTATCAGACCTCTGATTGGAGCTTAGCTCCGGGCCGTCATGGATATCAGCGCGCAGGCGAGCTCATTAGCGGAAAGGCCTCAACGGGCCATGTGGGTCACCAGTGTTCGCATGCGCTGGGAAGACCAAACCTCCATCTCGTCTCATCTTCTCGCAGACCTCGGCGGGTAACCGAACTTCTTGCAAAGCTCACGCTGCCTGCAGCTTGCTCACTTCAAACGTGCGACTGCCTGACAAAACGCCCCATGCGATGCGCGCTAGTTTGTTGGCGAGCGCGATCGCAAGGACGTTGCGATGCAGTCGCTTCTTGGCAGCCTCGATCCAGTGCTTGAGCCCATGCCGATCCCAGCTCATCGGTTTGATGAGCACCACCCAGGCTGCTTGCACGAACAGAACGCGCAGGTAGCGGTTACCGCGCTTTGATATCTTGCCGAGAATGGTGCGGTCGCCAGTTGAGATCTGCTTGGGTACGAGGCCCAGCCACGCGGCAAAGTCACGGCCTTTGGAGAATGCATCGCCGGTCCCGATTGCGGCTACCATGGCGCTCGAGATGATCGGACCGATGCCAGGCACACTCATTAGCCGCTCGCATCCGGCATCCTGCCGGGCTAGGACGGCAATCTGATTGGATAAATCATCGATCCGGTGGTCAAGCCGGCGCCAGTCTTCGGCCAGATCGCTGATGACCTGCACCATGCGAGCCGATAGCACGTCGGGCGGGGTCGCTAAGATGCGCGGCAACTCAGCGCGCAGGAACCGTAAGCCCTGGCGAACGGCCACGCCTCGCTCCAACAGGAAGGCGCGAATTTGATTGATGATGCCGGTCCGCTGGCTGACCAATCGCTCCCGCACACGATGCAGTGCCTGCAGGTCGAGCTGATCGGCGGTCTTCGTTGCTACAAACTTCATCGTTGGGCGCTGAACGGCCTCTGCGATCGCCTCCGCATCGCGGAAGTCATTCTTCTGTCCCTTCGAGTACGGGCGCACATACTTCGCCGGCATCAACCGAGCGTCGTGACCTAATGCTTTGAGCTTCCGACTAAGATGATGCGCACCAACGCAGGCTTCCATGCCGATCAGGCAGGGCGGCATATTCGCCAGCCGCGCTTCGATCTGACCACGCGACCACTTCTGACGCAGCACAATAGCGCCGCGATCATCCAGCCCGACGACGTGGAACGAGTTCTTACCGATATCGATGCCGATCACGGCAACTGCGCTGTTGAGGTTCTGGGACATGGCGTGCTCCTTGTCTTTGGAGCCCCTTGCCAGATTCGTCGCTGGCGGGGCAGGAGCACGGCCGGACCATCCCATTAGCGGACATGACCTACCGTGAAGCCAGCGTCAGTCCACCATGCGAACCGACAGCACAACCAACCGATTTGTTGTGCCGCATAACCCAGTTCTCATTCCCCACCGAAGAAGAATTCGCCAAAATCGTTCCATCCCCCGGTCGGCATTGCGAAAAAATAACCCGGCGGCATCTACCGCCTCCATGGCCAACGTGAGGGCGTCAACTGCCGAAGCGCTGGCTACAAATTCCAGTATTTGTCGGTCATCGCCCTTCAAAGGTCTGCCGTTCGCTGCAACGATACTGGCGTGCCATTTTCCGGGTTCTTGCTCGAAAACGGTAATCTCAAGCCCCTTGTATTGCATAGCTCGACCGCCTTGCGCCTTCAAACGGGACGCAAAGGTGAGCTAAAGGCTTGCAGCTACCTTGAAGAAACTACGCGGATTCCTCTTCCACGTCGGGCTTTGAGTCGACGCAAATCGGGACTTCGCTCATAGCTGTGAATCTGCCTAATCTGGCCGATGACGGCCGCCCATCCCCCTGTCCCCAAAGGTATCAGAACAAAGAGTCGCGGCCGAATTGCGCACAGCTGATGATAAATTGATGACCACCGGTTGTTGTCGGCGGCGGCTCGAATTCATACGAGCCTGACATGCCCGCACGCCGCTCGGCAGCGGGACTATGGTTCTCAATCCCAAACGCAACATCATCCCACACCAGCGAGGCACCTGCTCAAAGCTTATAATTCCTTAAAGCGATAACCGACACCGTACAGCGTTTCGATCATGTCGAAATCGTTGTCGCTGGCCTTGAATTTTTTGCGCAGCCTTTTGACGTGACTGTCGATGGTGCGGTCATCGACGTAAACCTGATCGTCATAGGCCGCGTCCATCAGGGCGTTGCGGCTTTTCACCACGCCCGGCCGGCTCGCCAAGGCTTGCAGGATCAGAAACTCGGTGACGGTGAG
>QIBA01000080.1 GCA_003225175.1 Acidobacteriota bacterium | reverse complement strand
CCAGAGCGTCTGATCGGCCTCAGCGCCGAGGGTGATGCAGAGCGCCGGGCGACGAAGGCATTCCTGCATGCCTATCTCTATGACAGTCTCGTGCTTAGTTCAGACCGAGCGCGACTCGAAAATCTGATTTCGCAGCTGTTCCGATTCTGGCTGGCTCATCCCGAGGAATTGCCTCAGAGCTACCAGGAGCAATTGCCAGACGAGAAGCCGGAGCGCATAGTGTGCGACTACATCGCCGGCATGACGGATAACTTCATTATCCGGGAGTATGAGCGGGTAGCCGGCGAGGCATTCGGCATTCGGCACTCGGTCTTCGGCCAGGATGCCCCATCGCTTACGAAGAGTTGAAATTCATGCCGATGCAGTGGGTGTAATTGCGGCATTCCGGCTCTTTCACCAGAATCCTGCGGAAAGAGCCAATCAGAGCCGAAGAACTCTGAAATATTCCGGGAGATCCGTCGGCCAAAGAAGCCTCGGGGATGAGAGACGAAGGCAGCTCAGCATTCTTCAATAACTTTTCAACAACTGCCGTGCAATCACCACTCGTTGAATCTCGCTGGTCCCTTCCCCGATGGTGCAGAGCTTTACGTCTCGATAGTACTTCTCCGCCGGATAGTCCTTGATGAAGCCGTAGCCGCCATGAATCTGTACGCCTTCATTCGCGCAGCGTACGGCAACTTCACTGGCATAGAGCTTTGCCATTGACGATTCTTGCGTGGTCTTCAGTCCAGCGTCTTTCATCGAGGCAGCGCGCAGGGTGAGCAGCCGGGCTGCGTCGATCTCGGTGGCCATGTCAGTGAGCTTCCATTGGATCGCTTGGAAATCGCAGATCGGACGCCCAAACTGCTTGCGCTCTTTTGAATACTTCAGCGCAGCTTCGAATGCGCCTTGCGCGATGCCAAGGGAAAGAGCAGCGATCGAGATTCGTCCACCGTCGAGCACGCGCATCGCGTCGATGAACCCATCGCCTTCTTTGCCCACGAGATTTTCGGCGGGAATGACACAGTCCTCGAAGATCAGTTCCGCGGTGTCGCTGGCACGCAGGCCAAGCTTGTTTTCCTTCTTACCTGGACGAAATCCCTTCGTGCCCTTTTCCACCACGAATGCAGAGAGCCCATGTGTGCCGGTGGTGCGATCCGTGACAGCAATGATCACGGCAACATCCGCGTAGTGCCCGTTGGTGATGAAAGTTTTGGTCCCATTCAACACCCAGGTTTTGCCTTTTCGCACCGCTGTCATTCGAGCGCTGCCGGCGTCGGAACCCGATCCAGGTTCGGTCAATCCCCAGCAGCCAATGAATTCGCCACTCGCGAGCTTGGGCAGATACTTGCGCTTCTGCTCTTCGTTTCCCGCGACATAAATGTGATTCGAACAGAGCGAATTATGAGCAGCCACGATTATGCCGATCGAGCCATCGACACGCGAGAGTTCCTCGATCGCGGTCACATACTCCACGTAACCCAGGCCCGCGCCTCCATACTCTGTTGGGAACGCGACGCCCATCAGCCCCATCTTGCCCAGCTCTTTAATCGTGGCCAGCGGGAACTCGGATTTCTCATCCCACTCCATTACATGGGGACGAATCTCGCGTTCGGAAAATTCGCGTATCGAGCGCCTGAGCTGCTCTTGTTCTTCAGTGAATTGAAAGTCCATAAAGATGAAAAAGGCCGATAATTCCGGGGGAGGTTCCTTATGCGGAAGAACGCATGAGGGTAAAACAGTTGAGCATATCACGCAGTGTGGCGAGCTTAATTATCGAGATCCTTAGTAAGTAAGTCAGTTTGAAAGCCAATTCAGTTGCCTGAAATCCTGTAGGCGTCGAGCGGCTAGCTCCACACAGTTGAAGCGAGCCAACGAGCAGGGACAAGCGAAATCTCGATCGTCCGCAGCGCCGAAGGCGCGGCTGCAACAGGCGGGAGGAGTCTAAGCTGATGCCGCGACATACCTTGGGAGTCGTTCTCGCGGCACTGCGGCTTACAATCAACCGGGATGGCTCCTCGCTCCTCAGCCCTCGTAAACCCGGCACAGCTCGCAAGTAATACAGTTCGCGTGAGCTGGAGAGCCGCGGTTCGCCTGCGCGCAGGACATCCTTGGGTCTACCGCTCCGATCTGCAAGGATCGCCCTCGCTTCCGCGCGCAGGAATGGTTCGAGTGCTCGAAGAAGGCGGCCGCTTCCTTGGCTGCGCGCTCTCCAGCTCCAGCTCGCAGATCGCTCTGCGCATGGTTTCAGATCGGGAATGCGATCAGTCTGAACTTCCCTCCATTGTGGCCACTCGCGTCAAGAAAGCGATCGAATATCGCGATACGCTGCGCATTTCTGAACAGAGCAATGCATACCGCGTGGTCTTCAGCGAAGCCGATCAGCTTCCAGGATTGATCGTTGATCGATATAACGACGTGCTTGCCTTCCAGGTGCTCACGCAGGCGATCGATCGGAAGGAAGTTCGCGAAGCGGTTCTTGAGACTCTAGACACAGAGATTCGTCCTGCGGGCATTGTGGAGCGCGTGGACGCGCGGATCCGCGAACTTGAGGAGTTACCTGCGACTGAGGGAGGTCTGATCCGGGGCGAAAAGATGCGCACGATCATCGAGATGAGTACGAATCAGGATGAATCTCCGCTGCGCTTTGAATACGATGCGGCTGCGGGACAGAAGACGGGAGCATTCCTCGATCAACGCGAGAATTACGCTGCTGCGCAGCGCTATGCGCGTGGAACTGCGCTCGACGTCTTCTGTTACCAGGGAGGGTTCGCGCTGCATCTGGCGCGCATGTGCAACCAAGTCATCGGCGTGGACGCGTCTCGTGCAGCTCTGGAAGCCGGCGAGCGCAACTTCGAATTGAATTCCAGTTTACTCGCAGCTCCGGAAATCGAGTGGCTCGAGGCGAATGCCTTCGATCTACTGCGCGATTGGTCCGATACGGGACGCAGGTTCCAGACGATCGTTCTCGATCCGCCGGCGTTTGCGAAAACCAAGAAAGCTCTTTCGACAGCATTACGCGGTTACAAGGAGCTCAATCTCCGCGCACTGAAGATGCTAGAGCCAGGCGGCATTTTTGTGACCTGCTCCTGCTCCCACCATGTTTCTCAGCAGGAGTTCTTGGAGACGCTAGCCGACGCTGCACGCGATGCACGCCGGCGAATTCGTCTGCTCGAAGTGCGTGGCCAGAGCCAAGACCATCCTGTGGTCGCGGGTATTCCCGAAACGGCATATTTGAAGTGCGTTATTGCCTTTGTGGAATAGTTTGTCTAGTCGCTGCTAAGCAGTTGATTTCCGATGCTGTCCGAGTTTCGTTTCAGGAACCGCCGCCCGAACATCTCGGTTGGACGTGACCTTCCGATTGGGTCACGTTACCTGTTTCCGCTGGTTTTGCCGACTCCACCTGTGCTGAAATCTGCCAATCCCCCGCGGAGGCGATCATGCCAGATACACTCGTCGGCCAACCGCCGGCGACCGGATCCACATCAGGCACAGTTTTCAAGACTCCTGGAGTCACACACGACGGACAGAATGCCGGCGTGCAGCAACAGCGCACAGTGCAGTCCTTGGCTGCCGCAGGTGCCGTGAAACGCGGCGGCAACTGGTTCTATTGGATCGCGGGGCTCTCGCTCGTGAATACGATCGTTGCCATCACCGGCGGGAACTTTCATTTCGTGCTGGGATTGGGCATCACTGAAGTCACCGATGCGTTCCGCTCGCCCCAAGCTCGGATGGTCGGGTACTTCATCGACCTGTTGGTTCTCGGCTTCTTCCTGATGTGCGGCTACATGGCCGGCAAATTCCACAAGTGGGCGTTTGTGATGGGCATGGCCTTCTATGCGCTCGATGCCGGCCTGACTGCGATGGCCCAGGATTGGATCTCATTCGCCTTCCACGTCTACGCGATCGTGTGCATCTGGAGAGGCTTCTCCCACGTGAACGCTGCGAAGGATAGCGGCCAAGTAGCTGTTTTGAGCGGCAAGTAAACCCTAACAAGGCGAACACGAAGGTCACGAAGTTCGAAAAGCAGAGGCCACGGAGATCGATATCTTCGTGACCTCTTGTAGTTAGCCGTCATGTCCTTCGTTAACCCCGGTCCCCGTTTGGGTAGTGTCCTAATTTCGATTTTTTATTCCGTCAATGCCTTCCTCCCACGTTCGGTAAGAATAAATCGATCGTTTTCCCTTCGGATCAAACCGAGCGTTATTAATCCCTCTGCATCTTGCTCAAACTCAGCTTCGCTTGACGGTTTAATCGTCGCGATCAAAGCACGGATTGTTTCCGCGCCCGCTTCTTCAAGCGCCCATGTTATGTCTCGCTGCAGGG
>QIBA01000079.1 GCA_003225175.1 Acidobacteriota bacterium | reverse complement strand
AGCATTCGCAATGCTACTTGCTTCGGGAGTCATCTACCTAGGCTATCGCATACAATCGAACGTCGAACGAAACAAAAGATTCGGGGGTGTTCTGCGAGGATTCACCGATGAAGCAGAGAAGTCGATGAAGAATGGAACTCTCCCGAAATTCAATCCACCGGGAGATAAAGCCCTTGATGTGGAAAGCCGCGGCCTGACCGACATGGCGCAAGCAATGGTCTCGGTCGTGGGTCGCATGAATGAGGAACTCGACAGAGTTGGAGCAAAGCCTGTTTTCGATCCTTCGGTTCTTAGCAGCAAGACGACCTTGAAAGAAGAAATTAACAAGCGGATTGAGAGCTATCATATCGTTCAGAAATGGCAGCCTCAACTACCAAGCCTAGTCTTTGACGCGATGAAAAAGAAAGTGGATTCCTACAATGACCCTGACAAAGAGAAGATTATTCGCGGTATAGAACAGGCAATGATCGACCAGCGTCCGATGTTTGAAACAATGTGTAACCTTTTGGAGAAAAAGGAAACAGCCGAACAGGCTTTTCTCTCTTTTATGGCCAGCAGCGACTACCAATTCAAAGATGGAAAAGTATTCTTTCGCAGCCGAACGGCCACACAATCAGAGCAATATAATGCCTTCGGTCAAAGGGTTGAGGATAGTTACAAAGAGATAGAAGCGTTTAGAAAGCAGCGCCTCGACGAAATGAAGAAAAGAGCCGCCAAATTCGGTGAGTGATACAAGCGGTGAGCCGCGCATAAATCGGTGATGGAGGTCAAGGCCAGATCATTCGCCATCCGGCAATCAAAAACGATTCTAGCGCGATCCTGAGAAGCGAGCGAGCGCCTTGTATCGGCGATTTCTGATACCCGGTACGTGGAACCATTCTTAATTGCTGAGGCGCGCTATCTTTATCCACTTTTATCCACCGATGGAAAAATTTCGGATTTATTTGAGGATAAGGTGAGATGAAGCGATTTTCCCGTTTTACCTAGCGCTGAGCACGTCAGAGCGAGTCAGCACAATATGAGAAAATTAGCCGACCATTGAGGCGCAACTGAGCTAAGACCCCAGGAAAGAATTTTTAAATTGGAGTTTTACGTTACAGATTGCAACCCGGCCGAAAAGACGAAATCAGACCGCGATTAACGTTAACGAGTTTCGAGCGATTCAGCTTTGGCCGACACGGCCATAAAAAAATGCTTCCTAGCTCATATCGTTGGCGAGAAAATAATTCGATCGTTTACTGAACAACTTTTAATCGGTTTCAGTCAAGGTTTGCAACTGCGAGGGATTTATGCTGTTTAATGGTCGGAGACTCACAATGAAACAATTTGCATTTTTGGCATTGTTCGTGGCCGCGGCGCTTGCGGGAAATCTTCACAATGCGACCGGCCAAATGATCAATCCAACTGTGCAAACTGCGTCTCCGCGCGTGGCGACTACTCGGGGCGCGGCCGTGGCCAAGCCAGTTGCCAGGCCGGCAATTGCGCCCCAAGTCGCTCCTGCGCCAGCCGGTTTGAACCCTCAAAGATTTAACTCGACTCTGCCTCGCATGATCGCGCAGCCGGCGTTCAATCCGCAGCGCACCTATGCACCGCCTGTACAGGGTTCGAATCCTGCTTTCGCGGCGTTGAATATGCAGCGGAGCGGACCGGGGCAACAAGCGATTACTGTTGATCCAGCGACACGCCAAACTGAGTTGCGCACGTTGGCGGCAATACGTCAACGGCGCGGAGTTGTTACGCGCGAAGGAAACATTCTGGAGCCAGCGACGCGTGAAAATGAGATTCGCACATTAGCGATGATGCGTGAACGGCGCGGCCTCGTAACGGGGCAGACGAACACGCTAGATTCCGCCACACGTGAAACTGAATCGCGCACTCTGCAGAAGATGCATGAACACCGCGGAATCGGGACGCACAATCAGACACTGGCGACCATAAATCCTCAACGGCGTGTCACAAATCGTGATCCAGAGGCGGGACCTCAGCGGGAGCGGCGCGAATCACCAAAAGACGCGCCGGACAAAAAGTGGCGCCACAAGAAGGACCGCATCAGTCATGACGAAGCGTTCCGCCGTCACTGGCACGAGTGGCATGACCGCAACTGGTGGCACGATCGTTGTGACACGATCGTTTTCGTAACGAATGGATATTATTTCCTGGACGGGAGCTACTGGTATCCAGCCTATGGCTACGATCCATTGCAGAGCTACTACGATTATGATGGGCCGATCTACACCTACAGTAATTTGCTCCCTGACGAGGTGATCGCGAATGTCCAGACTGCGTTGCAAGATGCAGGCTACTACGTTGGACCAATCACAGGCTCTCTGAGCATCGACACGCGAGCGGCCCTCGCCAATTTCCAGCGCGATTACGGCTTGCCCATTACCGGAGCAATCGATGAAGCAACAGTCGAGGCGCTGGGGTTGGATCAGCCTGACGACAGTAATAATTTTCAAACCGACCAGGGTTACTAGGTCCGATCTCGCCCGTAGCTGACCCAACGCGCTCCGCGGATTGGCGAGTCCCAACGCCAAAGCTGGGCATCGCTGCGAACCGAAGCTTTAGCGTTCCTTCGCATGTTCCTCCTACCACTCCGAAGTTCTCGCAGCAGTGCGGCGCGATCGACAGCGAGCTTGGTCAAACTACAGTGAACCGAGGCAGCAATCGAATCCAGCGATTCCGGGAGAGCACTAGCTGGAAGTCGGGATTCGTTTGATCGCCAAACGCGAGACCTTTTAGTAAATGCGCTCATGGGCGATCCCAGTTTTCAGAACGATGTTCCGGACCCAGGCTACTACTTTTGAGAAATAACGGGTTCGTTAGGTGTCGATATCCGCGCGGTCCTCGCAAACTTCCAACGCGATTAAGGCTTGCCAATCACGGGAGCAATCGATGAGCCGACAGTCGAGGCGTTCGGGTTGGATCAGGTTGACGACAGTTACAATTTTCAAACCGACCACGGTTAGTAGGTCCGACCTCGCCCGTAAAAGTTGTAGCCGTTTCACTGCATCCACGCACTCGCCAAAACACGACGAACGCAGCAATGGGACTACAACAGGCAACGCTGACTGTTTGCTAAGATCAAACCTGCGTACGCCGCGTTAACGAATCGCAGGTGTTCCTTTTCAGAAGGAAACAGTCGCTTGGGCCCCTAAAACCAGAGCATTCCCGATATCGGCCCCGGACGGGTGGATCACATATTGAACATCGGGTTGGAGAGTGAGCCATGAGGTGCTCGATTTGATATGTTGCCTCCAATAACATTTCGTAACCAGGAAATGAGCCCCCTTCATTCTCCTGAAGATTGTTGCTCAGATGGCCGTAAGCGAAAGCCACGCCAAGGACGTCGTTTTCTCGAGTTGGAAAAAGCCCCTTATACTTCAGCCCGACATCGATATAAAAGTTCATCAAACTGGAGTTCTGTGGGGCAAATCCAACGTGTGTAAACATCCCCAAACCTTTCTCTGTTGAAGGCACCGCGGGAGTTTGCTTACCATTATCACCCACCGCGGGCGCGGAGACAGGCTGAGGAACTCGGTAGAGCGCCTGGTCTGCAACGAAGTAGAATCCGTAATTCCAGGGTTGGCTGCTAGCTGCATTTTGGTCGGGCACCGTATCGAACCAGCCACCAACCTTAATTTCGCCAGGCAGGCTACTGACTCCGGCACCTTGATTTGTGCGGAACATCAGTTCGTGGATGGAGAAGTAGCCATTACAGGAACTTAAGTCCCATCGGAATCCGTGCCGATTAACGGTCTGGGCAAAGACGTTGCCTTGAAAGGCAGCCCCTTGATATGTCACCCAATCGAGAGGCGTAAGCGCGAGCCGTACACCCGGCGCGCCCATCGGGTACCCA
>QIBA01000078.1 GCA_003225175.1 Acidobacteriota bacterium | reverse complement strand
ACCATCCGAATGTGCTTGCCGCGCACCGGACTGTTCACAACAGCGGCGCCGGATCGCTCCGCAACGGCGCGCGTCGTCCCAACTGCTACCGTGCTGTCGATAATCGTCAGCGCAGGTTTGAAATGTTCGATACGGCGTGTGGTTTCACCCACGAAATCCTTGATTTGGAACGGAAAGCAGATGTGCATGACGTCGATCCCTTGGAACTTTTTCACCACGGGCTCGATGTCCACGCCGATCGTCTGGTGATGCCGGCTTGCGATTTCAAAAAGAGGTCTCCCCACCTCTCCAAGCCCCACAACAACAACTTTCTTGGATTCAGCCATGTGCCAGAGATCCTATAGCGTTGCGGTGAGGAGGACAAGGGTCGGGCATCAGGATTAGCAGTTTGTCTGAAAGGCCCTCCAGTACTCTGGCCAGCTGCGCAGCAGAGAATTCGTCCACCACGAGCGCGCGGCAACCAGACCGCTCCAGCATAAATTTCGTTCTTTCCGGCGGGTGCCTCCGATTCAGTGGAACATATCCAAGACTGCGCAAAAGAGCGGCAAGGATACCAGCGAACGCGGTTATTGATCGGTAGCCAAAAACGGCAGCTAAAGGCGGCTGATCAGATAGTTCATATTTCCAAAACGTCGCTGCTAACTGGAAAGCCCTTTCCCGCAAATCCGAGTAGCTGACCACGCGATTTGCCACCTCTAAGGCCGGCCTCTGCGGAAACTCACGGGAAGACCTAAAAAAGCCTTCGTAAATCAAGCCGCTGTTGGTCATAAAAAAAACTGCCTTTCAGGCAAGCGGGTATGACGCGTCAAAACCCAGCAGCGCATATCAATAGCACGCAGGGAGCGGATCACTATGGCTTTCTCCCGTAGACAATCCGGTGCCACCCCCAATGCCGCCCTAGCCATTTCACCAGTGAGGCTGGCATAGCTTTCCCGATAAACGACCAGTGATCGGTATTAAACTCCCAAACTTCCTGTCTTAGGTTCTCAAAAGCATCGAAAAGGGCCGCTGCCTCATCGTGATCGTACACCGTCGCCAAAGGACAAAACGGCCCATCTGTATTCATGCTAATCCATTCTTCCTTTGTTAACTTTTTGTTCTTAAACAGCCTGTCACGGTGCCCTTCTAGCTTCCACCGATCAAAACCCGTGGCGGCAGCAATCAGTCGAGGCATAAACGTGGGGAGAAGACACCATTTAAATGACCTCCGCAAGAACATGATCTCGATGTAATAGTTTATCGAGCTTCGATTGTACAACAACACCGTGAAAGTCCCGCCTTTCCTCAAGACCCGGTAAATCTGGCCAACGATCTTTTCCGGAGCAGGTGAATGATGAATCACACCGAAACTATAAACATGGTCTATGCTCTCGTCCGCAAGCGGTAAGCTCTTCTCGACGTTCGCGACCTCGAATCGCCCCGGCACGCCGAATAGTTTGAACCGTTCCCGTGTGAGTTCCACTGAATTGGGCGTTAGATCAACTCCGACATAGTTCGCCCCATTCCTTGCGAACTCGATCCCATCAGTTCCTACTCCACACCCGATTTCAAGCACATCTTTCCCACGAAACGAGTCGAATTTCGCAACCGTTGGCACGTGCCACTCCCTACCCTGAAATCGCTTTTGGGAAATCTCCTCAAAATATCGGCGGCGGTCTGCTTCTTGGGAGAGATGAGATTGGCAAGGATTTGCGTTCCAGAACCCCTTAACGTCAGCAATGCTCGCGCTCATGAACGTTTATGCAGTTCTAATCGGCCGGTCTTCAGAAGGCGCACGAACAAACACTTAAGACGACTAAGCTGCTCCTTGCGATGGAATTTCAGCAACTCTGCGTCAACCTGCCTTTCCATACGGCAGGCAAACGCGTAAACATAGCCCGAAAATAAGAGGAGCCCACCTATCAAGTATGGCCGCTTCAGCATCTGGTAGCTCACTCTAAAGATCTGCCAGAACGGATGATTGCCAAGGAGGTACTCCTTTCTGCCGTAATCAAATCTCGCTTTCCACGTGGTGCTTTCCGTCTCTCCCATTCGCCGATGATGGTAGAAAAGCTTGTCACAGAATGATGTCGTTTGCCAGCCCTTCAAGCGAGCTGTTCGCACGGCGATCCAATCGATGCCGCCCCATTTAATTGGCGTGTATCCTCCAACCTCCTCAAAGCACTTCCGCCGGAATAGCTGGCAGGCTCCAAAGACATCGCTCGCGTGGTAGAAACTGTCTTTGATAGCATCATAGTTCGCCTCTCGCATAGCGGTGCCAGCGACACCTAATCGTGGAAATTCCGCGAATTTGCTCAACAAAAATTCAAAATAATCATGCTCAAACGAGATGTCAGCGTCCAGGTTCCCAATCACTTCAAAAGGAAGCGATCGAACCCCTTCAAATCCGGCATTAAACGCGTGAGCTTTACCGGCGAAACTACGATCCTGGCGCTGTGAACGGCGGATCAGTTCAATCCACGGATGACGGTTCGCGTAGCTCTCCACTATCTCCGCGGTGCGATCGGTCGAACCGTCGTCCACAATGACCCACCTCATCGGCAAAATTGTTTGGGCCCCCATGGAGACGAGGGTCTTTTCAATGAACGCTTCTTCATTGTGTGCGGGAGTAATCAGGACGTATCGCATTGGCCAGAGAGCAGATGTCAGATGTCAGAGGTCAGACATCAGAAGTCAGAAGTGGAGCTGAAACGTCACGTACCATCTCTAGTCTATGATCCGTACCAGTTTTCCGCCGTCTGTCATCTGTCGTCCGACTTGGATAAATTTGGGCGAAGATTTCATCCATAATTCGCGCGGTTGAAATGATTTCGCTGTAAGAAATTGGCGGTTTGTCTCCCAGACGTACGGTGTTGTAAAAACGTTCAGTCAGTTCCTTCATTCCGAAGTCCTGGTAAAGGCGGCGACGCAAGAAATTTGCAATGTTGCGCCGCGCATTCCCAAAATGTTGACTGGCGTTTCTTAACGGCGGAATGAAATACGTGAGATAGCTCTTGTAGGAGCGGCTTGGGCTGCGAATGAGGCTTCCAGTGATAATGTTCGCGGAAATCGAACCGGAGGGCCCGTAAGCTCGCAGCAGGTTTAGCCCCTTGACCTGAGTCGAGAAGCAGAAAAAGGCTGTCGTACCCTGCTTGTCCCGGATCAATACCCTTAATTCGTCCAAGACATCCTCCAACCATTGTGAAACAGTTGTCCAGGCAACTGGCGGACCCAATGGGCACGGTTGCTCAAGAATGCGCTCGCATACCTTAAGTCTGCCAAGTCATACGACCAATAGCTTTCCAGGTGGGACGGCCTCCCGCCGAGAAATCCTTCTTTTAGGAGCCGACGCATTTCCAGCATTTCAAGGGTAAACTGATAGTTATGGCCGACAGTTAGCTTCAATCCGCGGCGTTCCGCCAGTTCAACTACTGATTCCGCCTCCTGTGCAGTAATCGTGAAGGGCTTTTCCAAATAGACATTGATTCCAGATTCGAGGCACTGCTTGGCAAGCGAACAATGGCTCTGTGGTGGAGTTGTAATGTGGACAATGTCAGGGCGCGCTACCTCCAACATTTTCGACAACTCGCAAAAGCACGCAGCTATACCAAAGCGCTCCCCGAGTTGCTTAGCTAAGAGCAGTTCGCGGTCGCAGAGAGCGACAATTTTACAACCTGGAATGCGATGAATGGCTTGAACATGCTGATCGGCAACCTTGCCGCAACCTACGATCGCGATTCGAAGCATGGGTTTCAGAGGACTGATCACTGACGGCAGAGGACAGAAGGTAAAAGACGACAGATCACCGATGACAGAAGATTGCTCTAACGCTTCAACGCTTCACTGTTCCCATTCGATTCAAACTGCGCGAGGAACTTCTCCAGCGCTTTTTCCATCGGAACCCTCGGCTTCCACCCTAGGCGGTCCTTAAGCTTTTGATTGGAGTAACGAGTTCGCTTCCATTCGGCAGCGCACCGACGGCGATTAAAAGCCGGAGGCAGTTGCCCCTTTGACCATTTGGAGTATTTCTCCCATATACAACACAGGCCGTAACCAGCAAAGTAAGGCATCCTGATTGATCGGAAGGGTTTTACCTTTTTTTTGTAG
>QIBA01000077.1 GCA_003225175.1 Acidobacteriota bacterium | reverse complement strand
TCATGTCATGAGCCCAGGTACTCTCATTAATAGAAGAATCTTTTTCTTTATAATGTGGACCTTCCCAAACTAATTTACTGTCAAAGTGGTTAATAAAGATTTCCAAAATATCAAAAATATGAATACATACATATGGTCCAATAATAATCGTACAGAACGATATAATAATTTTTCCTTATTATTATTACATTCAGGGATTTCAATTTCCTCTTCGACATATTTATCAATAAATTCGGCAAGTATTTTCGTTACTTCATAATAAACAAACTTTTCATCAAGTAAATCCCATAATTTCTTTGACTGAAACGTATTTTTGAGCTTCTTGTGGTGTGTAGTGATATAATGAACGTCGATTATACCAGAAAGTAATAAGTCGTTAGGTTTAATTTCCAAATCAAAAATACATTGACTAAAAGATTTGACAATATCATGAACATTTTCCATAAATTGCAGCTAGAAAATGGAAAATATTTAATAAAATAAGTCAATCAAGTGTGGAATATTAAAAGAAAATAACTCATACCTGCCAAATAAAATCCTTCGCGTAATGAACTAAATTATCATTATCATATTCGATTAGTAAATCGAACCAACCCAAGTTTCTCGCTGAAGTTTCTATGTACTTTCCATACTGTATATAATTGTTTGTTGAAATTACATTCTTAATTTGTTTACACAAATTTACATAACGCTTATCCTTTTTCTCGGCCTAAAATTGAAAAAATAAAGCTTTAAATTTATCCTCAGAAATATTTTACTTCATCATTGGTAATTTTAAATCATAAACAAGAATCTAGATCAAATTGCTAATATTAATAATATTGTCATCTCCCTTTGAGAGGCTATTAAAGCTTACTAAAGGAGAGGATCTAGATAAAAAAATAATCATCATAGATAATTGAAATATTGTAATTAAAATTAAATATACTTTTTACCTTTGTTATTTTCTTTTTACTGGAATAGATTTGATTCGCGTCCTTAAGAATAGTTTCATAACTAACTTTAAGATCTATACCACCAATTATAGCGGAATAAAGATAAAATTCGTATAACGAATATGGAGAATTTTTTTTATTTGCATATCGAAATACTTAAGCATATTACAAAGAAGAAATAATCTGGGAAACGTGAACTTTTCTGGGTATGCATCCTTTTTATCTAGATTTGTAAACATAACGATAAGCTACTAAATATAGTAAGATTACACCGTTCATAAAAAATTTTTTTCGTTACACAGATAAAATATTTGCTAATCCTCTTTCGGATCTTAACGTTAACCTTAAATAGCTACTAAAAAGGTTATGTCGCTCAAAGGCAAGCTCGCAAAGACGCAAAGTTTACGCGGTGTAAAGTCAGCCATTGTGTATCAAATTCCATACATGTATTCATTAAATGTATCATTACGGATTTAACAAAGAATCAAGATTGTTATTATGTATGTTAAATAGCTACGACAGTTCTAATAAATGCTATAATTTTCTTCGAAATTATTGACAAATGCATTTCGAGCACTTTATATCCACCAATTACGTATTAACACGCTTGATCCTTTGTTTATTCTGTGATAATATATTCAATAAATGACTTAGTAGAATTTGAAGGCGGCTAATTTAGTCGCGCATTCGCAATCATTGTTTGAACTTTGAAGTCAATCGACCATTTTCGCCGGTGATTTTCGGAAATCTTTATCACTTTCATTTTCGAAGTGAACAAATCCATAACTATAAAATATACAAGTACGTTGACGATTAAAAAAGTTATAGTTACAATCAAATAGATAATTACTTCCACAGATCATCTTTGCGAATATGAGTGAAATTTAAATTTGTCGAATTTTTTAGCCACTCGTACACAATGGCCGCGTAAACTTTGCGAGTTAGCTCCTTCGAAAAAGATAGATAATTCAGCTGTATAACAACACGGATATTTACATTTAACGATAATGCAATAAATACTATTGATTAAAATTTTATATAATGTCTAGGTTTAATAAAAATCTATTTGGTAAAGTTTATAAGGCCTTAATATCTCGATACTAGGTCATTTTATAAATACTACCAACTTTTTCCGGTAAATTATAACACGTTCCTCCAGGATATGTACTTATTATATTAAGACAGCTATCGTCGGAGTAAAGTATGAAAGGTGGATTGGCGGGAAGTGCATTGATTGACCTAGAATTTTGCAATGATGTTGGGACTGTTGTGCAGTTGTTGACATCCAACGTACCGGAAGGTCCTGCACAATCTATTCCAGTAAAGAGACTGACTTTTACAGCGGAAGTTAATGACAAGTAGGTAAAAACCATGATCTATATAATGAAATTGGATTGTTAGAATCTTTAGGATTATTTAAACTTCAAAAAAAATATACTTACGGCAATGCAAATAATAGTACAGAATTTCATTTTTTGTTATTGAATGTTGAATTGTTTTGGATTAAAATTTCAACAATGTTGTTATAGTTTCAATGAGGGATATGGTATTTTTATAATAACGAAAAATGCATGATGAAACCAAGCATCTCTATGACATTGCCATCACATTCTTTCGCAACCACCCTACACAGCCTCTTCGCACAGACGGGTCGTCATATCAAGGCACTACGTGTCTAACCTCGGCAAAGTGAGTGCGGTTTATTGTTTTCAAGGTATCGAACTGTTTGATTTTTACTTGAATTATTCATAGATAGATTTTTGAATAGTAATACATTTAGTCATTTTAAAAAAATAGAAGAGAGACCTTAATTTTAGGATTTAATTGACATCGAGAATAGAAACGAAATCTATTGTTGAAGTTTAAATTAAAATTTATTATGGCGAACACCTTATATTCATAATCACTTATTACAGCGTGTATTATGTATTTTGTCAGTTTTTGATTTTGAATTCTGAATTTTTAATAAAGAATACTGTATTTTACTATTTGATTTTGGCTTTACTACTATGGCTTATTTGAATATAATAAAATAATCAAATTATTTTAATTTGTTAATTGTACTCACTTTTAAGTGCAGCTTTAGATATTTTTCACTTTGGAAACTTAAATTACTTAGTGACTCTGATGTACCAGCTACGAATACAGTCAATGCAAAAAAAAAATCACACGACAAGTTTTATTTTATGACTTGGAGTCGCTTTCGCTATAAAAAGATTTTTAATTATATAATTATTTTCATATTCTAATAAGTAATTCGAATAAATACTAATTCACAAATACTACGATTATTTTTTCGAACGATATTTCTCTATTTTAGCTTTTTTCTTTGAGGGGGAATCGCCTTCTGCACATGCCCTATCCTTTAATAAACCTACTACTACACCCAACACTTTTTTTACGCCATTACGTAACGTTTGATATTCTTCGGAGTTTTTATCCAAGGCATCGTCGGAAAATTCGATGCTAAATGGTAATTTACTGCCTTGTGAAATTTTCCCCGGAGTGTACAGCAAGAAGTACCAGTCCCGAGCTGTAGTGACAATACCATAGAGGTAATCGAAGTCATCGTCATCCTCCCGCTTTCGTTTTCTCATATTCGTTTGGAATGAGCACTCTAGCTGTTTGATATTCTGAGCAAAACCCTCGATTAGATTTCGTTCTAGTTTGTCTTCTGTAACACAAATAAGGTTTTCGGCTTTCTGGAATGAAAGTGTGGAATTAATACATTTATGCATAACGCCATAAAAAAAGTCTAAAGGCATATCGTTATACCCTGATAGCGAAATCAACCCGTCCCGTGCTTTCATCGCCTATTACTTCGTGTTCAGGCCTCATGCTGAGTTCTTCCCCTGTAGAATCTCTTGTAATATTGATTGCGGCGTGAAGAATCGCCACGACGTACTCATTGCGCATGGCTTCCAAGCTATCCACG
>QIBA01000076.1 GCA_003225175.1 Acidobacteriota bacterium | reverse complement strand
GACTAAATCATAGATTTTCGACACAATAAATATTTAAATAAATATATACATCCCTTAAAATATTTTGAAAAAACACGTTGTTTGGAACGACGAGACCATTCAAGATTAGTTTCTTCCTTTAGTTTTTTAAGAGGTTTGTTCAAATCAATAGCTCCTTTAATTGCTTTAAATAAATAATACTTATAGAGTGTGTTGACGCTTCCGTCTAAATTTTGTATATATTCATTAAAAAGTTCCGTCATGTTTACATGTTAAGAGTTGTTCATGCTGTTCTTGTGTATTTTATAATAAAATTACCAATTACCCCTTTAAAATAATTGGTCAAAAACGCGATCTCATAACCAAATATTTTATCACGTGAAATTTATGTGTTACAAATTTTTCGGAATGAATATCGGAAATTCGATTATTTCAGCCAGAATTAACGTTAATTTTGGCCAAAATGTTATCATCAAATGAGCTCTAATATTGAAATTTAACGATTTTCATATCCAAGAAATTTCGTCTTAAAAATAATCTTAAAAATTTTTGAAGAATTTGAAGATAAAACTTTTCACTCTTACTTTCTAATAATGTTTACGAAAGATAATAAAGTAGCCGATTTCTCGTCGATTTTCATAGCACATCCGATCCAATTTTTATCCAGCTACGTTCGTGATTGTTCATGCAATAATCTTTGAAATAAATTTTTTTATGGTATAACACTTTCAAATGAATTCACTTAATATTTTAATCAAATAAAAGTTTGAAATCAAATAGACTGTGCTGTTAATTATATCATGCGTCATCACGATCATAAGGTTAGCGTTAGTACACTTAGTAAGCGTAAATATTACGTCAGAACCATGTGCTAAAAAAAATGTCTCAAACAATATGAATCATAGTAATAGAGAAGTGAGAATATTCTTTATATAAATAATAAACCTTTTTTCGAATCATAAATCATTTTTTTTTAGAAAAATGTTTCAAACAACATCAAAGTTAACCTATCAAATAAATTTACCCAATCCACTTGAAATAGATGATTGTTATTACAGTCCTATTTTTAGCACAGATAATAAAATGTTTTGGCAATTATTTCTTCAACTTGATGATGATAGTGATTATTATGGACTTTATCTAAAGCCAGTTGCGAGTCCAGATGAAATTAATTGGAGAGAACGTTCAAAATTATCTTTTAGATTATCTTTGAAAGAAGTTAAAAATAATAATCAAACCAATGAACTTATTAATAATGGCCTTCTTGTTCCTACTGATACTGGTATTAGAGGAGGTATTATTTAAATATTCAATATTACAATTAACTTTTCTATTTTAATTTGTTAAATTTATTAAGTTTTTAATTTAGGATATGGATATCCGAAATTAATTAAAAAATCATTACTTCAAAATAGAGAATTAATGATTGGAGTTATATTTGATAATATCAAATATAAAGAAGACGATATGATATATGCAAATCATCCTCCTAAACCTATTCCAAAAAATCTTATAGATGCATGGAAAGATCAATTATTTTATTTTCAGCCGGCCGATGTAGAATTTAGTGTACAAGATAAAAAATTTTACGCTTGTAGCTCAATACTTTCTAAAAGATCCAAATATTTTACGAAAATCTTATTGGAACAATGGTCTGAATCAACGGCTGTTCGAAAAGAAAGCAGCGATTTTAACTTTGACAATGATGTTGACATTGTAGATGTTGAAAATTCAAGTACATCATTATTAAATAATAATAACTTAACACAAAATAATGACAAATTAACATGTCAAATAAAGCATCATATTGAAATTTCTAAATACGATACATTTGCATTTTCAGCAATGCTTGAATATATTTACACAGATCAAGTTAGATGGACCGATAAAGATAATAATTCTATCACTGTAGAATTATTCCGATTGGCAGATCAATATCTTTTATCAGATCTTCGAGAACGAGCAAAAATTCGGATTTTAGATGAATTGAAGATCTCGAATGTATCAAAAATTATGTTTGATTTAGTTCCAAAATATGAAGATTTAAAAGAATCAGTTTTGGAATTCATGGCTAAAAATTTTGAACGAATTAATAATTCTAAAGAATTTAAGGATATTTTAGCAAATTTAGTAAATTATCCGAACTATGATGTGATTTTAACAGAAATTTGGGCTGAATGTTTCAAAACTCAAAGGTCCAAGTAATTTGTATTGCGCGTAATACCTATATGGGGACAAAAGCCGGGATTCATACAATTAAAACTTATATAAAAAAGCATTAATTTTTTATAACCAAGAACTTTTAATTTTATCAAATTTGCATGCTAAAAGTAAAATATTATTTACCGTCATTTTCCTTTCAAATAAGCCACGTGCGTTTTATTAGAGATAAAATTTCTATAAATTCCCATGATCGATCTTCATTATTTTCGTTCTCCCAATATTGCTGAATTTCTATTTACATTAATCATAATTTTTCTTAACATAATCAATATTAAAGTTTTTAAAATTATAATACTTTAACATTATCGTTGTTATTAAAATGATAAAATATTATTTATCCATACAAAGTATTATATAGAAAATTTTAATTATTTGTATTGTTAATTATTATAAATTGTTTTAATTTTCTTATAAATAGTAGTCATTCAATCAATGAACTTATAAATTTTTATTAAAGTATTATTATAATAAAAGTATTTTTAAAAGCTAATTAAATTCTAAAAATTGAATTTATACCTTATCATATTTTCCACTATTACGGTAATAGTAAACTTTTTATTGCAATTAGCGCATAAATAATGAATATGTTCAGTATATGCGTGTAAGAGACAAACTTCACATTTTGTTCTGTAATTACACAATTTTTTACTTTTTTTGCACTTATAGCACATATCATTATCTGATTTCATTTTTTCTTAATATCGTTTTCAAATATTTAGAATATTAATTAATACACGGGTATTTATGAATATTATACAAATCTTCATAACATAAAAATCAGAATGAACTGTTCATGTATGTATTTTATAATTTAATTGTTAAAATGTTCATACAATAATATATTTGCAATAATTGTTGTTATTGATTTCCATATTTATTGTTTGAGAACAACATACTTTCAGTTATTATTGTATTATGGGAAGATAGAATTATTTAAAATCTTAAATGTTCCAGATCATGCACCATATTTCCTTATATGTTAATTTCTATCATAATTTCTTAGTGCCTTATGCCGATTATTAAATTGCGAAAATTTGTGACGCCGTTGCGACTCCTTTTGTTTCCAAACTTCATACAGCAGTTCGTGATTTATTATGGCTAACGGTTCATAACGATAATTGTATTAATTGTTGTTATATCGATATGATTGTATGATTACTATGATTTCTATGATACTCTTATTGTAAACTAATTAATTAAATCATAATTAAATCATCATATTCATTATTTAGTTTAGTTTTTGGTTTGAATGGAAATAATAGTGAATCATGATTATCGCGTTCTAAAATAAACTCTTAATGAAATTCACATAAAATGATTGAGAATATTTCAAATATTCAAGTAATGGCGAAGTAGCAATATTTTGTTACATAAAGACCAGTTGCTCAGAAATTTTCTTTCTTATAGATATTTTTTAATATTTCTAGGCATACTTAGATTCTTTTCAAATGGACTCCAAATCACTCAACAAATGGTTACAACTATCAGGTACTATTGCACAAAATATCAAAAGTAATCTTTGCTTAACCTTAAATACCTTACACCAAACCTGCCCAATAAAACTTGTTACCCGTGAGTCAATTTCAAAATCCCTCAAAAATATTCTACAAAGTGACCTGGTCTTTCAACAACAAAACAAAGCCCACTTTACGGTACACAATTGGTTTCAAAAGCAAAAGAAGGAACAACAAAAAAAAAAAAAATAATCCCAGGTGCAACCATTAAAAAGACAAATATTTATTCATCTATTATTGGACGCTCTACCAACAAAAGTACCCATGTGATTCTGAACAATAATACTAAAAACATTGAAGATACCATTGCAAATACACGGCAATTATACTCTTTCTCCGTAGCAGAGCAAGGTGCAATAGTAGAATCTTTCTTGGTATTTGCAGAGGAAGCACTTAATAACTTCCTTATAAAGTACAAAGATAAAATTTCCATAAAAAATTTCGATGCTAAGCAGAAACCACAAAATACTGACGTTCTTTGCATGCTAAAATTGATTACCAAAGATATCAATATTTTTTTAAACGAATCAGCATTCCATGGTGAATATAAAGACAATCCTATTGAACTTCTAAATGATTTTACTAAAGATGTCCGTCACAAAGTTGCACATGGGATAGTTGAGAATAATAGAGGGAGATGGTGTGATCTTGATTTACAACAAGTTGTTGACTTGACATGTAAAGTTGTTGCCTGTCTTGGTAGTGACTGTAAGAAAGTTTATACTGCAAAGAATGAGTTTTATAGTGAAATCTATCAACGCATAGCAAGAAATATGCCTAATTCAAGAAACAAAAATTTATATGAATTAATCTTTCTGAATCAAATAATAAAAAAAATGGGTTGATTTACTCTAAAGATAAAGAATTGCTCAAGGAATAGTTGTTTAATGTAAATTAGCAATAATTTATTTTGATTTTTATTATGAACCATTGAAAAAAGTTTTCTCGTTCAATTCTTCCTCAAATTTATAAATTCATTCTTAATCTATTGCTATCGCTATCTTTTAATATATTAAAGTTTTGATTCAACATCTATATTCAGCAAATCTTTTTTAAATGAAATACATTGAAAATTTTATGTCGTTAATAAAATTATCCCCTGCGCAGCACACGATCCTGCGGAGCTTGTCTAAATTATCTACAAATACCTCCGTCTCTTAAAAATAAACCTTTATTTTTCAGTATTTCACGTTAACATGCAATACAATACATGAAACTCAATTCTAAAAAATCATTTTTATATCATGTCGTACCCTTATCGTTATTAGATTGAATTCATTTTGTATTAGCTACAACATTATTTTTCTAGAAGATCCTTCAAAGCTTTTGGGATTTTTAATACATCCTGAACTGTACTTTCTTCATTATAATTGATTGTGAAGTCAAGGTTTTTCATAATTGAAATTTGATCTGTGATTTCTTCCTGAAAATCATAGAACTTTGAGTGAATAAAAACCAATAAGCATTATGAATGCACAATTTTACTTACGTGAAAAATTGCCATCATATAAAAGATTCCCTTGTATTTTGATATGGCATCAAGTGAAAATGGCAACAAGGTAGAATATAGCTCAGAAGTTAAAAAAGTACCATCTTTTAACATATTGAGTGAATATAACGTTATACGATATTCTTAATAATAAATTAAAATACAAAATTATTAGCTTGAATGCCTTTTTTAAATAAATACAAGATATTTACCAATTACTTGCAAACTAAAAACTTTAATCCTAGTTGCAATTTCTATGGGAACTTGAAGGTAATCAAGTAGGATTGCAATGAGATTTAAGATGTCAGTATGTATAGATTTCGTTGTATCGTTGACAGCATGTGCATGTTGTGATGATAACGATGATGGCGGACCTGATACTTTTACGTGAAATATCTCTTTATCATCAAAGACTCGAATGCCTTTCAGGATTGGTTAGAATTAAAGAACCGTTGTTGAATGATAAGGTAAGGATTAAGGAATTATAAATAAAACTTTTTTGCTCACCTTTTGCATCCACCTTGACAATGCCAGAATAAGTACGTGACTTTGTTAATTTTGATGCTGGTGAATGCGTCTCAATCCAGTCAAAATACAAATTTCCAAAAGTGGATTCATAAAATTTAAATAATGAAAAAACATTTTGTACGATGTATTTTCTTTCTCCTATTTTTCTCGAAAGATTTGGAAATACATCCACTAGATTATAACTGGAATCAAAGAAAAAAGATTACTAAGCATCTAACATCTAAAGAACAGCAATAAATGACAACTCACAAGTCCATTAAAATTTTTTCACAGTAAAGTCAAAACTCGTTGCCTTCGTCACCCTCGATTTTCCGCATAATCTCCATCTTAAACTCATCTCCTGATTTCTGTAAATGGGTAGCTAAGTCACTATTACTTTCAATATAGCAATAACGCTAATATCTGTGGAAAACATACCTTCAAAACATTGTCAATATAAGAATTTAGAGATTCTGTCCACAAAGAAGGCGTCTGAATG
>QIBA01000075.1 GCA_003225175.1 Acidobacteriota bacterium | reverse complement strand
TGCGTGAAGCAGAACTTGGGGTGGGTGATGGGAATCGAACCCACAACGTCCGGAGCCACAGTCCGGTGCTCTGCCAGTTGAGCTACACCCACCACATGTGGAAAGAAGAGTTGCGAGCAGAATTGGATTATAACAGGCGGTGCTCTGGAGCCTTCTTAAGGAGAGAGCAGAACCGGTGAAGTGCTGATGGAAATCGACGATGCCGGAATGGCTTGCGTCTTTCCCGCAACATCGGTCACGTTTTTCATTGCCAGGTCGCAGGCACCGCGAACTTTGTGGTTCCGTGTACGTTCCACACTATGTACTTTGGCGCTCCGCTCGGTGCAACCACGGGGCACTGCCACGTTCCGTCCGGAGTATTCGAACAGGAGATGCTCGAGTTGGCTAGCCATGCCTGTACTTGATTGAAAGCAATCGCTGCGGGAGTGGGTGTCTGGAAATCTGGACCCACGAACGAGATATGAACCCATGGGCCGCGATCGTCCCACGCGAACCACACGATTACGTTAATGCCCTCGGCGGCCTGCAGAATCATCGTGCGCGCGGTAAAGGCGGCTTCGTCTTGCTGTGTGGGGAAGCTTCCAAACGGTCCCCATCCGACTTCGGTGTCCCAAATTTCTTTCCCAAATTGGTGCGCGATGGCGAGCGTGGGTTCATAGATGTCTGTCACGCTATCTTCGGGTCGCATTTGTGTGTCGTAGAGGTGGTATGGCACGGCGTCGGAGAACTTGTCGCCACCGTTGGTGGTGGGGCACAACTGGCCACGATCGTTGCCATGGTGAACATCCTTCAGCTGCCGCGAGAGCTCGCCGTGAGCGCCGGAATTCTCTTATGGCTCGTCTGCTTCCACAGTGTGACTCCGATTGGATTACTCATCGCTCGCCGAGCTGACGTGTCATTGCAAACTAGTGGCGAAAAAGTGCGCCAGGACCAGGCTGTCACTCAGGAAGCGCAACCCTTGATCGATCCTTGCTACCAGGAGAACGCCGCTTAAGAATCTCTCGTTAGGAAACAGTTTCGGCTTGGGAAATTTCCGCAGGGGCTGGGGACAGACTGTCCGTAAGCGCAGCTTCGCTCGAATAGCGCACGATCTGGTGATACTCGTTGCCGGTTAATGCGTGCAATCTGGAAGTATCCATGGTGTAGGAGCCGATCAGATAAGGGAAAGCATCCGGGGGGATTGAAGTAACGCCCCAACTCCACATGATGTTTATTACCATGCGACAGAGGATCTCGGTTGGCAATCGCTTCAAATTCGTACCGGTCAGCTTCGAACATTGTTCCACGCTGAGCGGTTCACCGTCGCCGGCCACGTTCAGAACAGTGAGCGGCTCTCGTGATTTCGGGCGCCGCAACGACCATTCGATCACTCGAGCCACATCATCCACGTGTATAAATTGCAGCTGGTGTCGAAGATAAGCCTTTCCTGACGGAAGAAGCATCGGGAGGCGCTCTCCACGGCGTATCAGCATTTTCGCGAGTCGGCCAGTCCCGTAGGCCGTGCCTCGGACGCAATTGATCATGTAATTCTGCACGTTGGCTCCGGCAAAGATATGTGGCCGAAGGATGTATACTTCGCAGCCGCCTAAGTCGCGAGCTCGCGCCTGTACTGCGAGGTCGGCGTCCCTTTTGTGAATTGCATAGGCAAGCGTGTGCGCGTTCAAAGGATCATTTTCCCGCGCGGGCCGTTTGAGATTCGAGCCATAAACAGCCACACTGCTGAGATGTATGAACTTGGCAACGTGTCCGCCCATGCGGTTCGCTTCAGCAATCGCTTCCACAACACGGGCAGTGCCGGCGACGTTAATTCTCCACATCCGATCGCGATCGAGCACACCCATGCGAACTGGATCTAGAATGAAGGCCAGATGTACAACGCCGACCACCTTGCTTTCGCGAAGTATCTCCGCCATGCGCTGGCAGGAGGATTCTTGTCCGAGATCCACGTTTTCAAATTGGATCGGGATGGCGGAATCAACTGGAGGGCGAGCATCGAGCCCAATCACATTGAAGCCCTCAAGCAGCGGCAACAGAATCTTTCCGAGATTTCCGGAGATACCTGTTACCAGCAATGAGGGCTTCGTCGAAGCCATTATTTTTTCGGATTGGCGGATTGAGTCTGCGATGGATTTGCTCCAGTCGCGGGCGAAGCATTAGGCGCCGAATCGGCTTTCGGTTTGAGAGAGGGAGCGGCGGGCCGCGGCGCAGAGGCTTCAGCTCCGAAATACGAATCGTTGTAATCGGCCTTGCTGGCTTCCATGATTTTCTGCTGAGCGTCGGCCATACGTTGCTGCGCAAGGCGCTGCTTTATTTGATCCTTCACTTGATCCAGCGACAGTTGCTGTTTTGCATCGACCTTATAGATGACATATCCGGCGGTATCGCCGATCGCGTCAGAGATTTCTCCTGCTTTTAGAGAGAAAACTTTTTGCTCCTGCGCAGGAGGCAAAGCACCGCGACGCCTGGCTCCGAATTTGGTGGCGGGAGGTTGGGTTGTGCTTTTCAGTTGTTCGTAGACAGTCTTTTGAATCTTTTCTGGGTCTCCTCCACTCGCAAGTTGTTGACGAGCATTGTCGGCGATGGCCTTTGGGTCTGGAGCGGGCTGCGCGACAGTCTTCGATTCTGGGGCGGAGGGCTGGCTCGACGACGCTTCAGTGGGATTGCGAGGTATGAATATGCGAGTGAGAGTGACCTCCTCAAAGGCTGCGGAATTCTTGTCGTAATAAGCCTTAACATCGGCATCGCTTACGTTCGACGCTTCGGCTTGGATCTTGCGCTGAGCATTTTGCGCCAGCAACTGCAAACGCATGAACGCCAATTGTTCACTGAAATCCGGATCTCTGTCAGCTCCGAGCTTCACGCCCTCATTAGCGGCAGTCACGAGCTGCGCGTAAATCGTTGCGATTCGGCGTGGATTACTGCCAGGCGGTGCGATTTTCATAACCTTCTCAAACTCTGCCCGAGTAATCTGCGTCTTGCAGTCGGAAGGGGAACCGGACGATGTCGCGCCGGCATTGTCTTTCGCAGCAGCTGGAGGCCGGGGAGCCGCTTTGGGTAATCCATTGAGCGCAACGTCGCAGACCCCGTTAATGGTGATCACTGATGCATTGGCCGGAACATTGGATTTAATTTGAGCCGCCGCAGGTGGAGCACTTTGAATCGGGCCAGCACTTGGAGCAACCGATTTCGCGGAATTCGGCGCAGCTTGAGCTATTGCAATAGCACAGATTGAGATCTGTAGAAACGAGATTAGGAACGTGGAACGAATCAAAATGCCTCCAGAGATTCAAAAGGGGGAAGCATTCGATGCTAGCACATGGAAAGAGAATGTTCAGGTTCTACTTGCTAAGCCGGGTTTAAGATGATGATACCGATCTGATGGCCGCTTCCTACATTTCTTCCCCGGAAAGTATGCGCCTGGAGAAGCGCTCCGTGGCGCGAAACTCCGTGCTCGCGGCCATCGCCATGACCGCGCTGAAGATCATCGTGGGCTTCGCGACCGGAAGCCTAGGACTTATCTCGGAAGCAGCGCATTCTGCGCTTGATCTCATTGCGGCAGTCATCACTTTCTTTTCTGTCGGAGTATCCGATAAACCCGCGGATGCTGATCATCAATACGGGCACGGCAAAGTGGAGAATTTTTCTGCCTTCATTGAAACGGGACTGCTGCTGATCACATGCGTGTGGATTGTTACGGAAGCGATCCGCCGTCTCTTTTTCCATCACCACACCGTGGTAGAGCCCTCGGTTGCGGCCTTCGCTGTGCTGTTCCTATCGATGGGCGTTGATTACTGGCGTTCCCGGGCGCTTGGCAAAACGGCACTTCGATACGACAGCCAGGCGCTTGAGGCCGATGCGCTGCACTTCACCACCGACATCTGGTCCAGTGGCGTTGTCGTAGTCGGTCTTGCGCTCGTATGGCTGGGCCGATCACTGGGAATTCCATGGTTGCGAGTCGCCGATCCCATTGCGGCTCTGGCGGTTGCCGGCGTGATCATCTACGTCAGTTCACGTCTTGCACGGCAAACCATTGATGCGTTACTGGACGCAGCTCCGATAGGCGTTCGAGGCCAGATTGTGCGCGAAGTAGAGAGCGTTCCGGGCATTCTGGATGTAGACCGTGTTCGCGTCCGGCGAGCAGGCAATCGCTATTTCGCTGAAGTACAGGTTGCGCTGAATCGCAACGCAACGCTGCAACACTCAGAGCACATGTCAAGCTCTGTGACCGATGCCGTGCATCGCGTGCTTCCGGATGCCGATGTCACGATTCGTGCTTTTCCCCGCGCGACAGGAGCAGAAAGCATCTTCGACCGAATCCGCGCGGTTGCTGGGCGGCACAACCTGAGCGTGCATGATGTGAACGTTCAGGACTTGAATGGAAAGCTGCACGTGGAACAGCACCTCGAGCTCGATGAGCGGCTGTCACTCAAAAATGCTCACGACTTTGTCACAGTGCTCGAAGCCGAGATGCGCGACGAGGTGCCTGAGATCGATTCCATACTGACGCATATTGAGAGTGACTCCGCGACCATCGAACCCGGCGATCCAACGTTTCGCAACACGGCACTCGAACACAGACTCCGTCGGATTGTCGCTGAATTTCCTGAGATTATCGATCTGCATGAAGTGGTCCTGAAGCGCGTACGTGATCGGCTTTATCTTTCCTGTCACACAACGTTGCCGGACGATCTTTCACTTTCCCAGGTTCACGATATTTCGACAGCTCTCGAAATTCGCTTCAAACAGGCAGCACCGGAACTCTTTAAGGTACTGATCCATACCGAGCCGCAGACCGATAATCGGCGATGATAATCTGCAGCTCGGTTGTTGACGTTTGCGATTTTCGTGAGCACCGACGGCCAAGGAAGAATCGAATAAAGATATGCAGAAGCCTAAAGTCGTAGTATTCAGTCAGCCCGGCTGACCGCCGTGCCGTGTTGCTGAGGCCTTCCTCTCGGAGAGAGGAATCGACTTTGAAGTCCGCGACGTCTCCACTAATTTTTCGGCCGTCAGGGAACTAGTCGAGAAGTATCAGAGCCGCTCTACTCCTACAATCGTCGTTGGCGACCAGGTGATGATTGGCTTCGATCCGCAGCGGCTGGAAAAAATGCTTCAATCTTGACGCCGCCAAGTTAGAAGGGTACTTGCTCATCACTGCCGCAGCATTCTGCTACGGAGCTTCGGCAGCGCTCGGTAAAGCCGTCTTCAACGGGACTGGATGGCTACGCGGGGCTCACATCGAGCCGCTCATCCTCTCGCAAACGCGATCGACCTTCGCTTTGTTAGTGCTACTTCCGGTACTGCTCATCGCACGCGGTCCTGGTGTGCTGAAGGCAAGCCGGCGCACATTGCTCATGTGCGGCGCCATGGGAGTACTGGGAATTTGCGGCGCCAACTTCTTCTACTATTACGCGATCGCAAACAGTACGGTCGCTACTGCCATCACGGTTCAATACACCGCTCCAGTTTGGGTATACGCATACGGCCTTGCCGCGGGGCGCGATCGAGCTACCTGGTTGCGAAGCATCGCCGTAATCCTTGACTTTCTGGGATGTGGACTTGTGGCTCTCGCTGGCCCTCAAGCTCAGTTCCGAAGTGGCACAATCGGGATTCTGGCTGCATTGGGGGCGGCGTTTTCGTATTCGTTCTACAACCTGATCGGGGCTGATCTGCTCGCGCGATCTTCGCGGTGGCTTGTGCTCTTCTACACATTACTTGCGGCAAGCCTCTTCTGGCTAATTGTTAATCCGCCATGGAAGGCCATTGCACAGCACTACTCAAGCCGGGAGTGGTTGTTTCTTTTCGGATTCGCGATGGTTTCGATGCTGATTCCCTTCGCGCTATATCTAGGCGGTCTTCGGCTACTTGATCCGACCAGTGCTATTGTGACCAGTTGCCTCGAACCGGTCTTTGCGAGCGTGCTCGCGGCAATGTTTGTAAGTGAGGGGTTAAGTGTTTGGCAAGTTCTCGGGATCACGCTCGTACTGAGTCAATCTTTACTGATTCAATTGCCAACCGACGGTGCTGCTCGGAGTCAATCTGCAGCGGCAGACGATAATCTTTAGCTGATGCATGCCCTGCTCGAATCCAGCCGAGGCGGGTGAGGAAAGATCCAGCGATTGTCGCTGCTGATGCTGCCCGTACGAGCTGTCGAGAGCGCCGCTCTCCGGCAAGTGTCGCGGCCACGCGCAGCGCGAGCGGTAAAGGACCAGATAGCATGCCACCCAGACGGGTGATCACGCCACTCATACCCTTCTTCAAAGGCTCGTTTGCAGGTTTGAGTGCAGTCTCGAGTCTCACGCCTTCTATCGTTTCTCCCAGAGAGGCCGCAATTCCCAGCATGTTCAAAGAGCGGCTATCCTCATGGCCTATCATTTGAAGTGTTGAAACACCAGCGCCAAGGCCGGAGAGGGCGAAGTGAATGGGCAACGAGTCGATATTCTCGTTCCACACTGGGATTGCTGTAGCTCCTATCAGTACGCCGGTGTAAGTGGCCATCCCAAGACCTAACAGTGCAGAGAACAGTCCTGAGGTGCTCTCGAAAATCTTCAAGATTGCCCCTGGGCGATGTTGTCGTAAAGAGTTCGCGACTTTGGCCAGCACCGTTGCCGTAGCGAACGCGCTTACGATGTAAACACCCACAGACATTGGACTCTGCACCTTGAAAACGCGCAGCATGTTGAGGAAGCGGGAACGAACGCCGAGGTCAGAGATCAGCAGTGCAGGAGTGAGCACCGATCCGACAGCAGCGATCGTGCGCCCATCACGGACGATTTCAGCTTTGACTCCCGTCATCTGCGCAAACTGCGCAACTACGGCGGCTGCCCCGGCCGCGCCACCGACGAAGAAGTAAACCGGGATCTCCCAGCTCCACTGAGGCTCTTTTAGCATCGGAATGGCGTAGTAACCGGCGGTGGGACTTGCCATCGGAATCGGAGAGCCTGCGGGACTGATTCCGATGTCCTGAATTTGTCCGCTCTGGAGAGCTTGCGAGCGGATCGCCTCAAGACGGCGCTCGCGGCGCAAGAAATCAATTTCGGGATCGCTGGTTTGTTTGCGCTGAGAAAGTGTGGGTCCCTTCATCGCCTGCCTCCGCCGAGGAAAGCCAGAAGCGTTCCGAAAGCCAGCATGCCGGCGCCGACCGCGGCCGATTTCCAACCTTGCTTTGCATAAATCGTCGGAATCTCAGGCTGGGGTGGCAAATTGTATTGGCGTGGGTCGCCTCGAGTGATGAAGAACGCGTGGAGTCCTCCTATGCTGGTGTCGACCGGATCGTAGAGTGCGGCATCGGCCATCCCCATCGAGTGGAGATCTTCAATGCGACGCTTTGCTTCAACGCGTAATTCATCCAAGGTTCCGAATTTGATGGACTCCGTCGGACAAGCATGAGCGCAGGCTGGAATCAGTCCCACCTTCTGTCGGTCGTAGCAGAACGTACACTTAAACGCTCGACCATCTTCTTTATTGCGCTGAATTACACCGAATGGGCAGGCTACTACGCAGTACGAGCATCCATTGCAAATGTCCGGCTGTACGTACACACTGCCAAATTCAGTTCGTACAATCGAACCCGTTGGACAAGCCTCGAGGCATCCCGCATTTTCGCAGTGTTTGCAAACGTCCGAAGAAAAAGTCCACGACGCATGCTCGGGGCTATTGCCACCATGGCCTATTTCGGGAGGATGCTCGACAAATTTCACATGGCGCCACGTTGAATGCCCCAGGGCGCCGGTGTTGTCGTAGGAGAAGCCACTCCAATTCAGGCCGTCGTCCCCGAGATCATTCCACTCTTTGCACGCAACCTCGCATGCTTTGCAGCCGATGCAGAGCGTGGAGTCGGTGAGAAATGCAGTGACGCCGCTCATGCTGTCTCCCTCATTCTTGCGTGCAATTCATCGAGCGCCGCCTTGCCTCGCGCCCGGCGTCCCGGGCGTATGAAGCACGTCAAAGCTTTTGTTTCCATGATGCGCACGTTGGGCTCTTCGTTCATGGCGAGCAGCTCATTTGCGGAGTCTCCGGTAGCAATTCCGCGCGAGCCCCAATGATAAGGAACACCGACTTCATACACTCGTTTTCCTTGTACAGTGAATGGACGCACGCGGGGCGTGACCATCGCGCGAGCCTCGATGATTCCGCGCGGACTGATGATCGTCGCATAGCCGCCGTGCTCAATGCCGAACTCTTCGGCCATTTCCGGCGAGATTTCACAGAAAAACTCGGGCTGCAATTCTGCAAGGTGTGATAACGTCCGGCTCATTCCACCGGCAGTATGATGCTCTGTCAGCCGGTATGTTGTGAGCACATGGGGGAAGCGCTCGTCGCATGGGAAGGCGTATGGGTTTTCCGTACGCTCCATCTTGTCCGCAGTCGGGTTGAACGGCCGCTTCGGATAAAGCGCATTGGGAACGACTGGTTCCAGCGGTTCATAATGGGTCGGCAGCGGACCATCCTTCAGGCCGCTGGAAACCCACAGCCACCCCACACCATCAGGATGCATGATGAAGGGCTGATCTCCTGCAATGGCTTCCATCCCTTCAGCCTGTTGAGATGGGCGATGGTTGGGAGGAGTGTCCTTTCTAAAGTCGGGAACGTCGTGGCCGGTCCATTCGCGCTTGTTCTCATCCCACCACACTAGCTTCTTCCGCTCGCTCCACGGCCTTCCGTCAGGACGCGCCGAAGCACGGTTATAAAGAATGCGGCGATCAGACGGCCATGAGTAGCCCCAGCCATGACCAAGATAATCTGTCGGTTTGCGTGAATTTGCGCGGTTGACTCCCGGTTGCGGATGAATGCCTGAATAAATCCAGCAGCCACTGGCTGTGCTGCCATCCGCTTGCAGCTCGGTGTACTCGCGAATAAGCTCGCGGTTTGCGGTCTTATATCCGTTGATTTCGGACACGACTGCGTCAATCACCGGCTCAGCGTGCGCACCCTGCGTAGGATAGTCCCACGTGAGCGCATTCAATCCAACATTGCGCGGGAGAGGCTCGGCTTTGGCTTTCGCCTTCATTCGCCGTCCCAGGTGATACATGAACCAGGTCTCACTGCGGCAATCGCCCGGCGGTTCGATTGCTTTTTGATGGAACTGAATCAGGCGTTGCGTATTGGTGAAGCTTCCCTCCTTCTCCACATGCGAGGCAGCAGGGAAGAAGAAGATTTCGGTCCCGATGTCTTCCGGCCTGAGTTCTCCGCGCTCCACTTCAGGCGAGTCGTACCAGAACGAAGCGGTTTCTGTTTCGACGAACTCACGAACAACCAGCCATTTGAGTTTGCTCAAGGCCTTACGCTGCAAGCCTGCGTTTGCTGCACCAACAGCCGGATTCTGCCCCATGACGAACAGTCCTTCCATCTTGCCATCCATCATGTCCATCCAGTAGCCGAGCTCTGAGTGATCCCCAGTTACCCGCGGCAGCCAGTCAAAGCCAAAGGCATTTTCCTTTTTTGCTTCGTCGCCATACCAGGCTTTCAGGAGACTGACGATGTATTTGTCGAAGTTGCTCCACCATCCTGCGTTGCTGCGATGGCGCTTGATGTATTGTCGGAGCGTATCCGCGTCGCTGTCCCAAAATGGCATTGGCAGGTAGCCGGGTAGAGTGTCGTACAACGTAGGAATATCGGTGGATCCCTGAATGCTCGCGTGTCCGCGGAGAGCAAGAATTCCCCCTCCCGGCCGTCCAATGTTTCCCAATAAGAGTTGAAGTATGCAGGCGGCGCGGATGATCTGTACCCCGGTCGAGTGCTGAGTCCATCCAACGGCATAGCAAATCGCACCCGTCTTTTCTGGTCCGGAAGCATTCGAGAAAATCTCGGCCACTTTGAGGAACTGTTGTTTGGGAACACCGCAGACACTTTCAACCATCTCTGGTGTGTAACGCGTGAAGTGCCGCTTAAGCACATTAAAGACACAGAGCGGATGCTGGAGCATGGGATCGGAATCGTGCTTGTGAACGTCGCCTGCCTCGCCCCCCCGATCTTTTCCGTGACCTCCGCCGGCTTGAGCGTGTCCCGGATGGACGGCATCTGGCTTTTCTGGCGTCCCTTTGTAGAGCCAGGTCTCAGGCGAATATTTTTTCTTTTCTTCATCCCAGCCGGAGAAAACGCCATCGAGGTCGTCCGGAAGCTTCATGTCGTCGCGAAGAATCGTAGCTGCGTTCGTGTAGTGCTTCACGTACTCGCGGAACTCTTTTCCGTGTTCGAGTACGTAATGAATCAGTCCACCAAGAAAGACGATGTCGCTGCCGGAACGCATCGGAACCCAGATATCCGACATCGCAGAAGTGCGAGTGAAGCGAGGATCGACGTGGATGATGGTCGCACCACGCTTGCGTGCCTCAATCACCCATTGGAAGCCGACGGGATGATTCTCCGCCATCGACGATCCCATAATGAGAATGGCATCGGAATTTGCCAGGTCCTGTTGTGCGGTGGTCGCACCGCCGCGTCCGAACGAGGTACCCAAACTGGGCACCGTGGAGCTGTGTCATATACGCGCCTGATTGCTCAGGCAGACCATGCCCAAACCGGCGGTGAACAGTTTCTTGATTAAGTAATTTTCTTCGATGTCCAGGGTGGCGCCGCCGAGATGACCAATCGCCTTCGTGTGCATCACCGCGCGATCATCTTTCTTCTCCAAAAAAGTATCTTCGCGTGACTTCCATAACCGATCGGCGACCATATTCATGGCTTGTTCGAGGTCAAGACTCTCCCACTCTCGCGAGAAGGGGCGGCGATACTTCACCTTTAGCTCTCGTCCGGGATGGGTGACCAGTTCGAAACTATCAGCGCCTTTGGGACACAGATGCCCGCGAGAGATAGGAGACTCAGGATCTCCCTCGATACTGATCAGCTTGCCATTTTTATGAAACGCGAGCTGTCCGCAGCCAACGCCGCAATAAGGGCAAACCGAACGCGCCACCTGCGCACCATCGAACTTTGGCTTCAGGTTGCGCGTTCTATCACTCATCGCTTCGGGACCAGTGCCATCTGCGCCGGTTTTGATCTGTTGCAGCAAAGGCCAATTGGAGAGGAAAGCTTTCAGCATGGGAGCCTCAGGATCGCGATAACTCTAGTGAGAATTCCGCAAAGCAAGGAGAGGTTGCCATTGAAGAAGAGTGTTGCTCATCGCACTCCAGCCGGGCGCAGGATGGATGAGCGATTTGTTACAGTGAACGCTCATGTTCGCGCGCAGAACGGAGTGGAATCTTGTAGAAAATCGGTTCGCAGAAACTTTGCGGAGCGCTCGCGCAAGTGGAGCTGAGCTCCTCGACCTGACGGTCTCGAATCCTACACGTTGCAACTTCAAGTTCGATTCGGAAAGGATCCTAACGGCGCTCTCCCACGCTGGGTCGCTCAACTATGATCCCGACGCGCAAGGGCTGCTCCTGGCGCGTAAAGCTGTCGCGGAGTATTACAACGCAAGCAAAGTTCGCGGCAACGCAGCGCCCGGGCTACCAGAGCAGATCTTTCTGACGACGAGCACAAGCGAGGCATATTCATACCTCTTTCGATTGCTCTGCGATCCCGGAGACGAGGTTCTCGTGCCTCGCCCGAGTTATCCCCTGTTCGACTATCTCGCAGACATACAGGACATCCATTTGCGTGCGTATGAACTTTTCTATGACCACGGGTGGCACGTTGACTTCGGAGGATTGCAGAGACTGGTCACAGGGCGCACACGTGCAGTGCTCGTTGTGAATCCTAACAATCCGACGGGCTCGTTCGTGCAGGGCAGCGAACTCGACCAGCTGACTTCTTTTTGTCGCCAGTGGGATCTAGCTCTCATCTCGGACGAGGTCTTTCTCGATTATGAAGTCGAGGGCGCTGCCGACGTGAGCGCAGCCTTTTCTACTGAGTGCCTTTCTTTTGCGTTGAGCGGATTGTCAAAGATTTCCTGTCTGCCGCAGATGAAGTTGGCATGGATTGTGCTGAATGGCCCTGAGCACGTACGAGCGGAAGCTCACGCACGACTACAATTGATCTCCGATACTTATCTTTCTGTGAACGCGCCGATTCAGCATGCGGCGCAGGAACTGCTGAAACAGAAAGACCAACTTCAACCCCAGTTGGTACAGCGAGTGCGTGCCAATCTAAAATTTCTGGATCAACATCTCAGAACAGCTCAAAGTATTCAGAGGCTGAAAGTTGAAGGTGGTTGGTATGCCATCGTACGGATTCCGGCCAAGAAGTCAGATGAGGATGTTGCGATTGAACTGATAAGCCGTGCAGGGGTCGTCGTGCACCCCGGACACTTTTACGACTTTCCGCATGAAGGTTATCTTGTTGTGAGTCTGATCACTCCGGAAGATCAGTTTCAAAAAGGAATCAGGGCAACGCTGGAGATTGCCGCGTAAATTCAGAAACAAGATCTTTTTGCCTACGTGGTTCCGCTGCCCTCGCCGGGCACTGCTTCAGGCGCACAGAAAGCAGCAGCATACTAAAAGTTAAATTCCGGCACAGGGCGGCCGGAGCCACGTAGGCAAAACCCTGCATCTCACCGAGCATGATTCGCAAACTAAAATCTGGAGAGTATCGGCTGTACTCTCGAAAGAAGAATTCCAAAACCGGTAAACGGCGCAACCTGGGTACGTTTTCCTCGAAGCAAAAAGCCGAAGCTCACGAACGCGCCGTGCAGTATTTTAAGCGCCATTGATTGGAGAGAACATGGCTAGCAGCAAACAAAGAGCCGCAGCGAGACGGAATATCAAGAAGGCTGCCAGTGCAGCAAGACGAAAACGAACGATCTCACATCTGCCCAAATCTACTCGAACCGCTTTGGGAAAAGAAGGAGCAAAGGCCGCAAAACGCAGCCGCTAGGTCGGGCTAGCGTTTCGTGAGGAACGGATTGCTCTGCCGTTCTTCTCCGATCGTAGTCAACGAGCCATGGCCAGGGACTACAACCGTCTCGTCGGGCAGTGCGAGCACTCGGTCGTGCAACGATGCAATGATCTTGTTGAATGAGCCGCCCGGCAAGTCAGTGCGTCCGATACTTCCTGCGAAAAGCGTATCTCCCGCGATGAGCTTATGCTCAGCGGGGAAGTAGAGGCAGGTGCTTCCTTCGGTGTGTCCGGGAGTGTGCATCGCCACCGCTTGGATTGTGCCGCAGTAAAGCGTGTCTTGATCTTCCAAGCTTTGATCGATTTCGACTGCACCAGGAGATGGAGTGCCGATCCAGGCCGCCTGTACGTCCAGCATCTTTAGCAGCGCGTAATCATTTTTGTTCAGCAGAATGGGCGCGTTCGTTGCGCGCTTCAGCTTCATCGCACCCCCCACATGATCGATGTGCGCGTGCGTCACAATGATCTGCTTGAGGTTGAGCTGATGTCGTTTCAGCACCTCGAGCACCCGGTCAACTTCGTCACCCGGGTCGATGACCAATGCCTGCCGTGTGCCCTCGTCTCCGATGACCGAACAATTACATCCGAGCATTCCGACAGGGAAGATTTCGTGAATCACCTGCGCTCCTCAAAGCTGAAAGCCTCCCGCGGGAGGCTTTCAATACGATCTGACGATCCATCTGGAGTGGGATTATCTCGTTACCGGCTGGGGTTCAGTATTCGATCCCTTAGCTGGAGCTCCCGGCTGCGCCGGAGCAGTGTTCTGCGTTGCAGGTTTGTATCCCTGCATTACAGAGTTGCTGGTCCTGCGGCTCATCATCACGGAAAGCGTGATGGAAGTGACCATGAAGATCACGGCAGACCACGTGGTCGCCTTCGTGAGAACGTTGGCCGCGGACCGAGGCCCAAAAGCTGTCTGCGAACCCATTCCGCCAAAGGCCGCAGCGACATCGGCGCTCTTTCCGCTCTGGAGCAGTACGACAATAACAATAAACGCGCAAACTAGGACGTGGATGGCTACGATGACATAAAGCATTTCGTGACGGTTACCTTCTATGTGTCCGTGACTTGCCGATCCTTAAGTTGCTGATTGATTCCTACAGCGAGGATCCCTGCAAGGTGGGACAAATCTTATGGTGCGGAAGGGGGGACTTGAACCCCCATGCCTTTCGGCGCCACCCCCTCAAGATGGTGTGTCTGCCAATTTCACCACTTCCGCACGCTGGTGACGCGAGGCTATAAAGCAGTATAGCAGAGCTTTGGAAGCCCCAATCCGGGACGCAGTGTCGAAGCCACTACCACTTCACGATGGCAGCAAAGGACTTAGGATCGAGGCTGGCTGCGCCGACCAGAGCCCCGTCGATCTCCTCCTGCGACATCAGAGCGTGGGCGTTCTCAGGCTTAACGCTCCCGCCGTAGATAATTCGCAATTGCCGGGCAACTTCGCTCCCGATGGCCTTTGCAGCTTCGCCTCGAATGAAGTTGTGAGCGTTCGCAGCGATTTCTGGCGTGGCCGTCTTGCCTGTTCCGATTGCCCAAACTGGCTCATAAGCTATGCAGAACTTGTCGACATCCGCGCCGGAGATCTCGCGCAACGCAGCGCCGACTTGGCGGCGCAGGATGCTCTCTGTTAGCCCGGATTCGCGCTCTTCGAAAAGTTCCCCAACGCAGACAATGGCCTTCAGCCCGTCAGCAAGGGCACCGCGTAGCTTCCGATTGACTCCGACGTCCGTCTCGCCAAAGTACTGTCTGCGTTCCGAGTGGCCGATAAGGACCTGCTTGCAGCCTATGCATTTCAGCATGTCTGCAGAAACTTCGCCGGTGAATGCGCCCTGCTTCTCCCAGTGCATATTCTGAGCGCCAACTTCTATCTGTGTACCGGCGACAGCCTCCAACGTGGGCGGAATACTAATAAAAGGAGGGAAGAGAGCGACATCATCGCGATCATGGCCGGCGATCAATGGCTTGAACTCTCGCACAAAAGCTCGTGCATCGTCAGGAGCTTTGTACATCTTCCAGTTAGCTGCAATCAGTTTTTTTCGCATGAGCTAAAATCGAAATGCAGGTCAATTCTCCTCGATATCAGGATTTGGGGATGGGCAGACGGTCGGAGGAAGATTTTCACTTCAAGTCATGGGCCAGCGTTATCGTGGTTGCGTCCGTTGTTTCCGCTGTTGGTCTCCTGTTTGATCGACTGCTGATCCGCGAAGGCGTACCGCGCTACGACCTCATGGCGATTTCGAACGCGCTCACCGGGATCGTAGCGGGGGCATTCTTCTGGCAAGCCAAACGTCTCGAACAGGAGCGGCGCCAGTTCATTCGTGAGCGCTTGCACGCCATCTCCGAAATGAACCATCACATTCGCAACGCGCTTCAGGTGATTGCGCTCTACTCAGGCAAGCAATCCGATGATCAAGCGGTAGCTGCCGTCGGACAAGCCGTAAACCGCATTGAGTGGGCGCTTAGCGAAGTGCTGCCAGCCCAATTACTGAGTGAATCTCTCTCCGCGAACCTGCCCGCTCAACTCGATTCCCGAATCATCAAGCATTAGCTCTTGTTGTTCAGCGCCTCGACTCCTGGCAGCTTCTTGCCTTCGAGAAACTCCAAGGAGGCTCCGCCGCCGGTGGATATATGCGAGATCTTGTCGGCAACGCCTGCTTGATGCACTGCAGCCACCGAGTCTCCGCCTCCGACAATCGAAGTGGCGTCTTCGTTACCGGCGATCGCTTGAGCAATCTTCCTTGTGCCGGTCGCGAAGGATGAAGTTTCGAAAACGCCCATCGGTCCGTTCCACACAATCGTACCCGCATCGGCAATCTGCTCTGCGTACAGCTTGACCGTTTTGGGACCAATATCTAATCCCATGTAGCCCTCGGGAATCGGCTGATCGCCGTCAATCGTTTTGGTCGGTATATCGTTCTCGATCTTCATCGCGACGACATCATCTACTGGAAGCAGAAGCGTGACGCCGCGCTCATTCGCTTCGTGCAGCAGTTCGTTTGCCAGGTTGAGCTTATCGTGTTCGACCAACGATTTGCCCACTTCACGCCCCTGAGCTTTCTGGAATGTGTAGGCCATAGCTCCACCGATGAGAAGCGCGTCTACCTTTCCCATTAGATTCTTGATCACGCCGATCTTGTCGGAAACTTTGGCGCCGCCGATGATCGCGATGAACGGGCGTTTGGGATCGTGTAACGCTTGTCCGAGATACTCCAATTCCCTCTGCATGAGGAAACCGGCGGCGGATTTATTAATGAACTTCGTGATGCCTGCGGTCGACGCATGCGCACGGTGTGCCGCGCCAAACGCGTCATTGACGTAAAAATCTGCAAGCTTCGCAAGCGCCCGGGCGAAGCTCTCGTCATTGGCTTCTTCTTCCGGATGGAAGCGCAGGTTCTCGAGCAGCAAAGTTTGCCCGCTCTCGAGGCGGGTGGAAAGTTCCTCCGCTTCGATTCCCACGCAGTCGGGAGAGAAGCCGACGTTGCAGCTGCTCTCCAAAATGTTGTCGAGCAGCATGCGCAAGCGCTCAGCTACGGGTTTAAGACTCATCCTGGCGTTCGGTTTCCCCTTTGGACGTCCCAGATGCGATGCCAGGATCAGCTTCGCACGATTGCGGATCGCATATTCCAAAGTGGGAAGAGTCTCTCGGATACGAGTGTCGTCAGTGACGCGACCCTCTTCCGAGAGCGGCACATTGAAGTCAACACGTACAAAGACTCGCTTGTCTCTCAGCGGTAGATCTCTGATCGAGAGCTTGTGCATAAGCGGCTCCGGGCTAGAGTCCCTTCTTGGCCATGAACTCAATGAGGTCGCGGACACGGCAGGAGTACCCCCATTCATTGTCGTACCAGGAAATAACTTTCACGCAATTGCCCATTACTACTCGGGTCATGGGTGAATCGACGATCGAAGAGCGGGAGTCGCCGCGGAAATCTATCGAAACGAGCTCTCCGTCCTCAACTCCGAGGATTCCTTTCAGCGATCCCCCCGCGGCTTCCTTCATGGCGGCGTTCACCTCTTCAGCGCTTGTCTTCTTTTCCGTGAACACCACCAGATCGACTACCGAAACGTTGGGAGTAGGCACGCGCATGGCAAAGCCATCGAGCTTGCCCTTCAGCTCCGGAATTACAAGATGCAGCGCCTTGGCCGCGCCGGTGGAGGTCGGAATCATCGATAGTCCGGCGGCGCGAGCTCGGCGCAGGTCCTTGTGCGGGAAGTCCAGGATGACTTGATCGTTGGTGTAAGAGTGGATCGTCGTCATCGTGCCACTCTGAATTGTGAATTTGTCGTGAACAATCTTCGCCACCGGTGCCAGGCAGTTTGTAGTGCAGGAGGCGTTGGACACGATGTGATGCTTTACCGGATCGTACTTGCCTTCGTTTACGCCCAATACAATGGTGATGTCTTCATTCTTCGCTGGCGCTGAGATAATCACCTTCTTCACGCTTCCACGCAGATGTTTTCGCGCGGCTTCGGCTTCCGTAAATCTTCCGGTCGATTCGACGACGATCTGCGCTCCGACCGACTCCCAATTCAGATTGGCGGGATCCTTTTCTGCAAAAACCTTCATCTTCTTATTGCCTACGCTGATGCAGCCGTCACTTGCACTTACATTCTCCTCGAGATTGCCCAAGACGGAGTCATATTTGAGCAAATGTGCCAGCGTCTTTGCGTCTGTGAGATCGTTGACCGCTACGAATTCAATGGTTGGACTCTTGAGAGCGGTGCGGACTACGTTGCGCCCGATACGTCCAAAACCGTTGATACCGACTCTAATTGCCATTAGCTCTCCAAGTGTTCGCTGTCTGAAAGAGTTCGCGAACACAAATGATTCTGGAATGAAAAGTCGCGATCAGCTCCTAGTGCTCCTATTGTGATCGCCTGTACAGATGAAACAAAAATCGTAAATCACAAAGCCCGATGGCGCAAAACTGTTCTGGTTATCATTTCGAAGCATCGCGCTAGTTAACAGCCTAGCAGTGCGACGGAATTCTCACGGCCGCAAACTGTGCGGAGGTTCGGAATGACAAAAGAGACTCCCCGTACTCCATGCCCTCTGTGTTCAAAGCTGTGCCTGTTTGCTCGTCGCACCAAATTGTGTTACAAGCCGTGAATGCGCAATTGGGTGCGCGAGCGAATGCGCCGTAGAGGCAAGAAGACAAAGAACGAGTCCGAATCCACGGGCAAAGTGGGCCAGGAAAAGCCGAAAGTAGCGCCTGGTCAACCGGCTCCGCTGCAACCTTCGTATTACCCAGAACCGGCTGTAAATATCGAGAGTAAACCTGCTTTTGCGCGGGAATCGCGCTCCTATGCGGACGATCGGATGCAGATCGTTACGCAGCCCGAATCACCTTCAACTCCTCCTGCCTCCTCCGATGAGATTCTCCGACAACCTGCAACACCGGCTCCGACTCCGGCAGCAGTACCACAGGAACGAAGAGCGCCACGCGGCGTAGTAGTGCTCGCGATCGGACTTCCGGGATCGGGCAAGACAACCTGGTTCAAACGCCGTGGCGTAACCCCTCTTTCCAGCGATCTGCTACGAACTATCCTCTTTGACGACATCACCGAACAACGGTATCAGGGACTGGTGTTCTCCACCTTGCGGTCACTACTCCGGGCGCGGCTGATCGCGAAGATGCCCTGGAATTATGTGGACGCTACGAATCTTTCTCCCCACGAACGTCGGCAGTGGATCAAGATGGCACGCAGCTTCGGTTACGAAGTGCAGGCCCTGTTTTTCGACGTCCCACTCGAGGTCTGCCTCGAGCGCAACAGTCGCCGCGAGCGTGCGGTGCAGGAAGAGGTAATGCGGCGCATGGCCGAGAAGCTTCGTCCACCTTCTTTTAAGGAGGGATTCGCAAAAATTGTGGTAGTCCGGGTAAAGAAACAGGATGGTGATTCAAGCGATGGCCGCTCTTTGCAATAGAGATTTGACCGTCCCTCGGACGCATCATAAAATCAGTTGAGTTCCTCCATCCGGACGGGCGATCCACCCCGTCCCCGGCAGCCGCGTAGTTCTAAGACACTGCCCCCTCGTTCAACGGCAGGACAGCTGACTCTGGATCAGCATATCGGGGTTCGAATCCCTGGGGGGCAGCCAAATTATCCGTGTCACGTTAGGGTCAGCAATCCGCGCGAAGACGACGGATTTTCTTGCATCCACAGCCGGCTCATCGAGCACGTGATTCCGCCGTTCACGATTGCCAGAAGCTGGCAGTTCAGCAAGAATTTTCAGGTGCACCGCGCCATTGCCGAATTGGCATCGGATATTAGAAGGTGAACCATGTCCCACGCCATAGAAACCCATCCGCCTGTTAGCGCATCGCCGACTGCGACAGTGTCACCTCTTGCCGGCAAACCAGCTCCACGCGAAATATTGATTGATCCAGCTCGGCTCGAAAAACAGTATTTCGAGCGCCAGCCTGACCTCAGCGATCCTAGCCAACTCGTGAGCTTCGGCACTAGTGGACACCGCGGCACGCCCTCCCATGGGACATTCACCGAGGCCCACATTCTGGCCATCACACAGGCAATTTGCGAGTACCGGAAGGGGCAGGGGACCGACGGTCCGGTATACATGGGGAAGGACACTCATGCATTGTCAGGCATCGCGCAACGCACCGCGCTGGAAGTGCTGGCTGCCAACAACGTGGAGACGGTGATCCAGCAAGCTGACGGTGTAACTCCGACTCCGGTGGTCTCGCGAGCCATTCTCGTTTACAACCGAAATCGTAAAGAACATCTGGCCGACGGCATTCTCATCACCCCGTCTCACAATCCTCCGGAAGACGGAGGCTTCAAGTACAACCCGCCGAACGGCGGTCCCGCCGATACCGACGCAACCCGCTGGATTCAGGATCGCGCCAACGAATTGTTGCGTGCAGCAAACCGCGAGGTAAAGCGCGTCGCGTTTGACAAAGCCATCAAAGCTGCGAGCACACATCAGGAAGATTTCGTTCTGCCTTACGTTCGCGATCTCAAGAGCGTTGTCGATATGGAGGCCATTCGCGACGCTCGCCTCAAGCTTGCGGTCGATCCTCTGGGCGGAGCCTCGCGCCCGTTTTTCATGACTGTCGATCACGACGGCAAGATTCGTATGGATTGCTCCAGTCCTTATGCGATGGCCAGACTGGTGGGCCTCAAAGACAAGTACCAGGTAGCATTTGCCAACGATCCCGACGCGGACCGGCATGGAATCGTCACTCCGTCCGCGGGGCTCATGAATCCGAACCATTACCTGGCAGTTGCCATCCAATACCTGCTCACGCATCGTTCGCAATGGCGCGCGGATGTCGCTGTGGGAAAAACCCTGGTAAGCAGCAGCATGATCGACAAAGTAGTGAAAAAGCTTGGCCGCGAACTGCGCGAAGTGCCCGTAGGTTTCAAGTGGTTCGTTTCGGGACTCGTCGATGGCTCCTACTGCTTCGGAGGAGAAGAGAGCGCCGGCGCAAGCTTCCTTCGCCGCGACGGAACCGTCTGGACCACCGACAAAGATGGACTCATCCTGAATTTGCTCTCCGCCGAGATCACCGCCCGCACGCAGAAGGATCCCGAGGAACACTTTCGGGAATTGACAAGTGAGTTTGGCACTCCCTATTACACCCGCATCGACGCTCCGGCCACACATGAACAGGCGATTACTGCCAAGCTGACCAAAGCTCCAGCCAACCAGGCTCCCATCGGCGGGCTAAAAGTTGTGGCACAAAGCGGATGGTTCGCCGCCCGACCCTCGGGCACAGAAAACATCTACAAGATCTACGCCGAGAGTTTTAAGAGCGAGTCGCATCTGAATGCAATCGTGAGCGAAGCCCAGCAGATCGTGAACAACGCCCTCGACTCCGAAGGCTAGAGACGGAGTCGAATGGGCTTGGCTGTTTGCTGCACCCGACGACGTCCCGCCACTATTGCTTAACTTCCCCCCGCTACTGCTTAACTTCACCCCCCGCTACCGCAGGGGGTTCTGCTACTTCACCCGATCTCCCCGGTCCCCTCAGCTCTGCCCTGCTCTGGGACATATTCCCGCCCTCGACGGCTGCTCCCGAATTGGGGCAACATACACCGTTTCACGCCCTTCTTACATATAAGGTCGCGGGATTTCCGCACTGCTCCTTCGTCTTCGGCGGAAGTGGGCGGAGCGCAGGCAGCTCGCCCAATTCCCGACCACATAAGGAGAGACGAAACATGAAACTCAGATCCCAGGTACTCACGGTTGTCCTGGCGTGCGCCACTTATGGCGTCGCTCAGACAACCACTCCAGACCAGAGTCAACAGACGCCGTCCCAGACGCCGTCATCGACTGCAACCACGCAGCAGCAAACCCAGCAGCAGCCCTCGAACCAGTCGGCGACGACTCCCAGCAGCAGTCAACAGCAATCGCCAAGTCAGATGCCTTCAGCATCGTCTTCGCCGAGCAGCACCGGACAGCAATCACCCAGTCAGGTGACACCGGCTCAGGCGCGGGGAACCTGAATATCAACAATGACGTGCAGAACAAGGTGCAAACTGCCATCCAGCAGGACACCTCGATCTCACAGAACGCCAACGTAAGCGTAAACGTCCAGAACAATCAGCTGGTGTTGACGGGAAGCGTCCCAAATGAGGAAGCCAAACGCCGCGCCGAACAGATCGCGCAATCGACTGCGGCCAGCAGCGGACTCACTGTAGTGAACCAGCTAAGCGTCGCCAACGCCAGCACCTCCACCACGGCAGGAGCCAACACGTGTCCGTGTCCGCAAGGTAGCTCAGCCGCAGTGACCAGCACGCAAGGCGCAACCGCCAGCGGCCTGCCGCAAAGCGACATTAACCAGACCAACGCTCCGGCAACCACGGATCAAAACGCAAAGAACAAGCACCACAAACACAAGAAAGGCGACAAAGATAAGGATAAGGACAAGAATCAGAATCAAGCCAACCCTCAGGGCAACTCCAATCCTCGGTAAGAAAACAAATTCCTGCTGATTAAAGGCGGCGCAATGCGCCGCCTTTTTTTGTGCCGTTCGCGGGCGCCGGTTCCCAGCTATCCTGTGATCCTGAGCGACGCGAAGGGTCTGCGTTTGCCTTCCCTCTTGCTAACCGCTAATCGCTTATCGCTGATTCCTGCCTTCGCTTCTTCCTAATCGCTAATTGCTCATCGCTGCCCTCGCCATCCTGAGCGGAGGAGGGACCCGCGCGTTTGGGGCCCCGTCGAGCGCTGGTGTTGCCCTCGATGGGGTCAGCGCGGGGGACGCCGGAGTCGAAGGATCTTTTGTATTGGTTTTGGCTGCTTCCCCTTTTTGCACTGTTATCTCGAGCTAAGCGAGGGATCTGCTGTTGCCTTCCCTTATTGCTTATCGCTAATTGCTTATTGCTGCTTTTCTCCGACAGAGCGCCCGCCTAGGTCATCCTGCTGCGCGAGAGTTCCAGATCAGGCTGTTTTCTTTCGGTTTGCCCCGGCTTTTTGCCGTGACCGCCTAAAACGTATGAGCCTAATTGCTGGAAACGACGAATGAGCTGCGCATACCGGCCAGCTCTGATCCGGTTCCTCCGAGAAGCTTCAGATTGAGAGCTCCACCTGTGAAGACCATTTCCTCCAGGGCCGAATCTACCGACGATGATCGAAGCCGTCCATCGTCTGCGTTCTCGAAGTGAAACTGAGCTGAGCGCCTCATCAATTCCTTGATAAAAGCAGCGCTTGTTCCCTTAGTCTTGCTCACGGTGGACGAAATCACGTCGCCATCGATCTCTAGCCCACGGGAGTAAAGGCGGATGAGCTTGGCGCGACCATCTTCATCAGGTAGCGGAAATTCGATAGCTTGGTCGATTCTTCCTGGTCGGGCGGTCAATGCAGACTCGAGATTGTCTGGCCGGTTCGTTGTCAGAATAAAGATGACTTCCGCGTCTTCCCTCAACCCATCCATCTCGTTGAGCAGTTTGTTCAGCAGCGCCTCCTGAAACGGAGTTCCAATGTGGTCGCGCGAACGCGCAATGAGATCGACATCTTCGATGATCATGATCGAGGGCTGCAAGAACCGAGCCAACCGAAAATATTCGCCGATGCAAGCCACTTGCTCGGCGGTGACGAGCAAAGTTGTGTGGCCCGGAAGCTCCGACGCGAGATAGTGAATGGTGTGCGTCTTTCCGGTGCCTGGCGGTCCGTAGAACAGAAGCCCTTTCTTCGCGGAGAAGTTGCGATCCTTTATCTGGTCGCGAACACTGACAAATTTGTGAATGTTTCGCTCGAGGAGAGCCAGTGTCTTTTGCGGAAGGATGACTTGGTCTTGTGTGACTTTGTGCAGACGATGGACTTTCACCGTCCCTCCAAAACCTGCAAAGCGCTGTTCTTGTTCGAGCGAGATTACGCGCCCGCGATACGCTCGGCCGGCGTTGACTCCGATCTCAACCTGTCGAAAGAACGCCTGTGAAAACTCCGAACCTGCTTCACCGGAGGGTATGGCGATTTCGACCAGCACACCAGCCGGACAGCCGTGTTGAATCGACGGCCCCATCAGCACTGCGTACGGCATGCGGGCTTCGGTGGCGAGCCAAAGGCCGTTCTTCAGGCACCGAACCGGCTCGGCCTCACCGATATCGATCTCGTCATGTTGCAAAGGGCCGATCTCAGTGGGTATCGGAGAAGGACTGAGCAGCTGGGCTAGCCCTGTGCTCTCATGTCCCATAATGGAGTGGATTCCAAATAGTTGACAGGCCGACTTTCTGGCAAAGAAGTCATTCAG